>JANNVM010000833.1:0-17633 GCA_031414455.1 Verrucomicrobiota bacterium | reverse complement strand
AAAAGCCGGGCGCACCCAGAGCAGTGCTCGTGGAAATGTCAACGCTTTCTTTCGCAAGTTCCCAGGTAACATGCGAAGCCGTCCAGGTAACATGCGAAGCCGTCGATCAGATTAACGCGGTGGCTACCGTCTTCCATTTCTGTGATGAGAGCGTCCAGTGTGGTATTCCTCGCCACGGGGATGCCCGGCTTTTCTGTTCCACCAGCCATTTCCCATGCCCAAACCACGCCCGTTTCCCGTCACCGGCTCTCAAGCCGGCGTTTTTCATATTGTCTCCCGTGTTGCCGGACGGGAGTTTTGCCTTGGGGACGAGGAAAAGGAATTCTTCACCCGCACGCTCCATGCTTATGCGGAACTGCTCGGAGTGGAGGTGCTCACGCACTGCACGATGAGCAATCATTTTCATTTCCTCCTGCGCGTGCCGCAGCGGCCGGCGGGGGAAGTTGGTGACGCGGGTGAAGCGGATCGGGCAGCCGCAAGCGGACCGTCGCTCGACGAGTTGCAGCGCCGGCTGGAGGCGGCGGTCGGGGCGGAGCAGATGCGGCAGATTCGCAAAAATCTCGAGCTCTGGGAGCGCAATGGCGCGCAGGATCTCATTGAGCAATGGCGGCAGCGGCAGGTGGACGCCATGTTTTCGCTGAGCGAATACATGAAGCGCGTGAAGCAGCGGTTCACGCGCTGGTATAACAAGCGCACCGGACGCGTCGGCATTTTTTGGGAGGACCGGTATCGCAGCACCATCGTGCAGGACGAAAACAAAGCCCTGCGCATGATGGGCACCTACATTGATCTCAATCCCGTGCGTGCCGGCATTACCGATGATCCCGGCAGCTACCGCTGGAGTGGCTATGCGGAGGCGATGGCGGGCAATGTAAGGGCGAAGGAAGCTCTGGCGCGCATCACCGGCGCGACGGCGGAACGCGTTCTGGGGCGAGGGCTCGGGCAGCCGGCACCGGTGGAATCCTCCGCGCAGCGCCGGCGGCGGCATGTGAAGGCGCTCATTCACTACCGGCAAATGCTCGGCCTCGCCGGGCGTCCGCGCACCCGCGAGGACGGCAAGGTCATCCGCCGCGGTGTCAGCGCCAAAGTGCAGGCCCGTCTGGAGCGCGAGACTGGCGTGCGGCGCGAGCAACTGCTCCAGCGCGTGCGGCACTTCACGCAAGGCGTCATCTTTGGCAGCCGCGAGTTCATCAACGAATGGTTCGGGCGAAACCGCGAGTGGTTCGGCGGAGCGAGCCGGGAGAACCGGAAAACCGGAGCCCGTCCTCTCGGCAAACAATGGAAGGGCCTCTACAACCTGCGGCAGTTGCGGTGAGGGGGAATGTGAGGCCGGAAAACCGCTGGCGATCAGGGAAAGCCTATGGGGCCGCAGGGGGCGTGTGGAGGGACTGAACACTGGGACGGCACCGTCCATTCCCCGGGAGGGAAATCACGCGCGCCCATTCTTGCACTGGCAGATTACGTTCCGAAGCATCGGGAACGCAGCCTGCGTCAATGAGTCGCGAGCCAGTCGAGAATCTCCTGCGCCATGCGCGGGCCGATGCCGGGGACGGCGGCGATGGCGGCGGCGGACTGTTTCCGGAGGCGGGTGACGGAGCCGAAGGCCTTGAGCAGGGCGTTCCGCCGGTTCTGCGAGACGCCGGGGATGTCGTCGAGCAGGCTCTCAGCCACGCGGCGCTTCATGAGGAGCTGGTGGTAGCCGTTGGCCCAGCGGTGCGCCTCGTCGCGGATGCGCTGGAGCAGGCGGAGCGCGCCCATCGTGTGCGGCAGCACGAGGGGCTCCGTGCGCAGCGGGCGGAAGATTTCCTCGCGCTCCTTGGCGAGACCGATGATCGGCAGCGCGTGCAGGCCGAGACGATGGAGTTCCTCACAGGCGCTGGAGAGCTGGCCCTTGCCGCCGTCCACGATGACGAGGTCGGGCAGGCGGACGAAGGGGGAAGGATTTATGATTTGTGATTTATGATTTATGATTTGGTCGCGTTCCAGCCGTCGCATCGCCTCCAAGGGATCCTCCTGGCCGACATCAGCATCCTCAGCCAGACGGCTGCGCCCGTCCAAAAGGATGCGGCTATAGCGTCGGCGGACCACTTCCGCCATGCTCGCAAAATCGTTTTGTCCCTTCGTCATGCGGATGCGATAACGGCGGTAATTCGCCGTGTCCGGCATTCCGTCGCGGAAGCGCACCATGCTGGCGACGATGTGCGACGACGAAATATTGGAAATGTCGAAGCACTCCATAACAAGTGGCGTGCGTTCCAGTTCCAGCACTTCGCCGAGTTCCGTCACGTCTTCGAGAGGCTTGATGCCCGAGCCCGGTACGCCGCGGCGGCCAGTGAACTTCCGCACAGCCACGGAGGTCATCGTCTTTTTGAAATCCATCAGCATGTCGCGCAAATCGGCGGCGCGTTCGAAGTCCAGTTCCGCAGCCGACGCGAGCATTTCGGCCTCGATCTCATGCAGGTGATCGCGCGCCTTGCCGTCGAGGAAGTCGCAGGCCTCCTGAACACGCAGCATGTAGTCGCTGCGCGTGATGCGGCCCATGCACGGTGCCGAACAGTTGCGAATGATGTCGTTGTGGCAGTGCCGGTAATCGTTCTCGCCGGGCACTGCCGGACGGCAGGCGCGCAGGGCGAACTTCCGCTGCATCCAGTCCAGCGTTGCGCGCAGACTGCCACTGTGCGCGAATGGCCCGAAGTACCGTGCGCCGTCGTCCTTCCGCATTCTTGTCAGGTGAAAGCGGGGCCACGGCTCATCGGGGTGGACCTTGAGAAGGAGGAAGCGTTTATCGTCGCGGAAGCTGACGTTGTACTTCGGCCGGTATTCCTTGATGAGCTTCTGCTCGAGGAGCAGCGACTCCGGCTCGTTCCGCACCGTGTGATATTCAAAGTTCCAGATGCTGCGGATGAGCGCGCGCGTCTTCAGATCCAGCAGCCGGCTGCGGGCAGGCTGGAAGTAATTGGCCAGCCGTCGCCGCAGGTCGATGGCTTTGCCAACATAGATGATGCGACCAAGCCGGTCGTGCATAAGATACACGCCGGGCTGGTGAGGCACGTCGCGGAGGCGGGCGATGAAATCTGGTTTTTCGCGGAGCACTGAGGGAGGGATCGGGGCACAGATTCGGGCGCGGCTGACTCCCTGCAAGCGACGCTGAACGGCCCCGCGCGGTTCGATGCGGCTGCCGTCCACTTCCACAGATTAAGCTCTTTAATCGGGCACCAATTTCCGCCCGCAGCGCCGGCAGCGATGGTTTCATGCCGGGACTGTTGTCGGGGAACGATTTGATGGATTACCGTGGGCGTTCCCCCGGTCCCGGACCCTGGACCCGGAAAACCGCACGTCCAAAGCCCTGCCTGTGACAGGCACTGCGGAATCTCATGCTCGCAGGCTGAGGGGAGTCGTTGCGCTAGTCACGTTCCTGCCACTCAAAGGACTCCACGACTTCCATATCGGGATGCAGGCTCCGGCGCACCGGACAGCCTTTGGCGGTGGCTTCGAGGAAGGCGCGTTCCGGGTGATCGGCGGGGAGCGGAATGACGACATTCACTTCCAGACGCGCGATGCGGCGGGGGGCATCAGTAGTCATATGTTTGCGGACGGTGGCGGTCATGCCGGGAAGTTCCAGTCCCTTGCGCCGGCCTGCGATGGCCATGGTGGTGAGCACGCAGGTTGCCAGTGACGTGCCGACGAGGTCGGTGGGCGAAAACCGCTCACCTTTACCCATGTTGTCGACTGGGGCGTCGGTTTCGATGCTGGACCGGCTGGGGCCGTGAGTGGCGGTGCAGCGGAGATCACCGGCGTAAGTGATAGTGGCTTCGACCATGGTAGGGAGAGAATGAGGGACAGAGGGATTGAGGGACGGAGGGATCAAGAATTCAGTGCATGGCAACCCGTTACATCGTTTGATAGTTCACGGGCTCCTCGGTGACGACGATGTCGTGGGCGTGGCTTTCGCGGAGGCCGCCGGCGGTGATGCGGACGAAGGAGGCGCGTTCGCGGAGGAGTTGGAGGGTGGCGGCGCCGAGGTAACCCATGCCGCTGCGGAGACCGCCGGTGAGTTGGAAGACAACGTCGCGGAGCGGGCCTTTGTAGGGGACGCGGCCTTCGACGCCTTCGGCGACGAGTTTGCCGCTGGCGTTCTGGCCGTAGCGGTCGCTGCTGCCCTGACGCATGGCTTTTACGCTGCCCATGCCGCGGTATTCTTTGAACGTGCGGCCCTGGTAGTTGACCATGCTGCCGGGGCTCTCGCTGGTGCCGGCGAGGATGCTCCCGAGCATGACGCTGTCGGCACCGGCGGCGAGAGCTTTGACAATGTCGCCGCTGTAGCGGATGCCGCCGTCAGCAATAATGGCGACGCCGCGGCTGCGCGCATAGGAGGCGACCTGCTGGATGGCGGTGAACTGCGGGACGCCGACGCCGCTGATGACACGGGTGGTGCAAATGCTCCCGGGACCGACACCGACTTTCACCGCACTCGCACCGGCGTCTATCAAATCTCTCGTGCCTTCGGCGGTGACGACATTGCCGGCTACGATGGGAACGTCCGGAAACTTCGCCTTCAGTGCCTGCACGACGGAAATGACCCGGGAGGTGTGACCTGTAGCGGCATCGATGAAGAGCGCATCCGCGCCGGCCTCGACGAGTGCGGCGGCACGTTCGTTGCAGTCATCGCCAACACCAACCGCGCCGCCGCAGCGCAGTCTGCCCTTGGCGTCTTTCGCGGCGTTGGTGTATTGCTCTCGCTTCCGGATGTCCTGGGTGGTGATCATGCCGGTGAGTTTACCGGCGGTGTCCACCAGCGGGAGTTTTTCGATGCGGTGCTGGTAGAGGATGGCGCGCGCTGCTTCCAGCGTCGTCGTGTTCGGTGCGGTGACGAGCCGATCCCGCGGAGTCATCACGCTGCTGACTTTCGCCTGCGCGTCCTGGATATACCAAACATCGCGGCTTGTCACCATGCCCGTTAGGTTCCCCTCAGCATCCACGACAGGAAATCCGGCGACACCTTTTTCGTCCATGATGCGCAGCAGGGCGGCAATGGTGATGTCCGGCGTGACGGTGAAGGGATTATCGATGACTGTGTTTTCCGACCGTTTCACCCGGGCGACGTGTTCCGCCTGTTTGGCGACGTTGAGATTGCGGTGGATGACGCCGAGTCCGCCCTCGCGGGCCAGGGCGATGGCGAGTTCCGCTTCCGTGACAGTGTCCATCGCACTGGAGAGGATGGGAATATGCAGCGGCAGCGACGGTGCGAGCTGAGTGGCGATGTCGGCTTCGGCGGGGAGGATGGCACTGAGTTGGGGAACGAGGAGAACGTCGTCAAAGCTCAAGCCGAGGGATATAGAGTCGGTCATAATGTTTTAGAGCGTTGTGCTCTATATCCCTCGCGGGCTAAACGCGGGCGGTCTGGAGTGTCAAACGGGGAAAGTCTGCGTTCACACTCCCTCCGCTGCCGGAGTGGCGGCGGGCGCGACTTTTTCCCTCCTGCTGAAGAGCGCCTTCACGTCTGCGAGCACAAGGTAATTGATCGGCACGAGGAAGAGGGTGACGACGAACGAGAAGATGACGCCGAAGGCGATGCTGATGCTCATCTGGCTGAGGAAGGGCTCGGCCTTGTTGGTGCTGAAAATGATAGGCAGCAGGCCGGCAAAGGTGGTCAGGTTGGTCAGGAAGATGGCGCGAAAGCGTTTGGCACCGGCCTCGCGCGCGGCGTCCCCTTCGTTCATGCCTTCATCGCGGCATTTGTTCACGTAATCCACGAGCACGAGGCTGTCATTCACGACCACGCCGCTGAGCGTTAGCATTCCGAGCACACTGAAGAAGGAAATATCGAGGCCCTTCAGATAGTGCCCGAGCATGGCCCCGATCCAGCCGAACGGGATGACGAGCAGAATGATGAGCGGGAGCAGGTAGCTCTTAAAGGGAATGGCCATGAGTCCATAGAGTGCGAAGAGAACGAAGAGGAGCCCATACTTCAGCGTCTCACTGGTCTCGCGCTCCTCTCTGGCATCGCCTTCAAAGCTGAATCCAAGGGCTGGATACTCCTGCTTCAGTTCCTCCACGTATTCCGCCATGACCGCACGGATGGCGACGAGGTCGCCCTCCTGCTGATTGATGTCGCCGATGACGCGGATGGTACGCGCTCCATTGTGCCGGCGGATCCCCGTGGGACTGCGTCCGTAGTGAAACTCCGCCGCGCTGCTGAGCGGAATTTCGGTGCCGTCCGGCGCGCGGATTTTCATCTTCTCCAGCGTGTCGAGGGTGGTGCGTTCCCGGCGGGGATAACGGACCATAACGCGCACATCGTCGCGTCCGCGCTGGATGCGCTGCGCTTCGCTGCCATAGAACGCCTGACGCAACTGCTGGCCTACCATGTCGAGCGTGATGCCGCGGGCCGCGGCCTCCGGGAGCACACGGTCGGCGAGGATCTCCTGTTTCCCGGTCGCATAGTCGTCGAAGACATCCTTCACGCCTGCGAGTACCTTCATTTTGTCCTGCATCTTCTGCGACACCGCGAGCATGTCCTTCAGTTCCTGGCCGGCGACTTGAATTTCGAGTCCTGCGCGATAGCGGCCCCATGAGTCGCTGAAGCGCAATTCGCGCGCGCCGGAAATGTCGCCCACCGCTTTGCGCCACTCCTCCTTTATCTTCGCGGACTCGACTTTCCGGTCATCTATGGGCGGCAGTTCCAGCACCACTTCGCACAAATTGGGCTGTCCGGCGTTGCCGACCTGGCTGCGGTTGGCGTCGCGGCTGCCCATCACCGCCATGATGTTCAGAATTTCGCTCTGTCCGGTCTCCGGGTCCGTGTATTTCTTTTTCAGTTCATCGGCTACGGAAATGATGCGCTTGAGGTGCCCCTCCGTGGTCTCCGCCGGGGTGCCGAGGCTCATCTCCAGTCCGCAGGTAATGGAATCCCCTGGCGTCATGGGGAACGGATCCCATTTGATGAACCCGCCTTTCAGCGCGCCGAAGGCCAGCGCGAGGATGCCGAGAAAGACGGACAGCGTGGCATAGCGGTGCCGCATGGCCACATTCAGTGCGGGAAGGTAGAGGCGCCGCACGACGACCCGCTCCAGCCAGTTCGCGATGGACTGCTGCATCCGGCCGATGCGTCCCGGGTCCGAGTTCCATTTCACTTTGGCGAGGTGTGAGGGCAGGATCAGTTTGCTCTCGATCAACGACGCGAGCAGCACGGGAACGACCACGACCGGTATCTGTTCAAACCACCGTCCCCAGCGTCCGCTCATGAAGTAGAGCGGCAAAAACGCCACCACCACTGTCAGGACGCCGAACGTCACCGGCGTGGCCACATCCAGCGTACCCTGGATGGCCGCTTCCGCCGGATCCTTTCCCTCTCCGGTCCTCGCATAGACACTTTCCCCGACGACAATGGCATCGTCGGTGATGATGCCCATGACCACGATGAACCCGAACAGGCTGAAGAGATTGATCGTGAATCCCATGTAGTGCATCACGATGAGTCCGCCGGCGAAGGCGATGGGAATGCCGGCCACCACCCAGAAGGCGAACGACGTGCGGAGGAACAGCGCCAGGGCGATGAACACCAGCACCGCGCCCTGAAGACCGTTGCTTAGCAAATAACTGAGCCGGGCGTTCACAGGCTTGGAATTGTCCCGCCACAGGGAGAGCGCGACGCCGGCAGGCAGCCGGTCCGGCGCGGTTGCGATCCACTCTTTGATTTCGTCACATATTTTCAGGAGATTCTGGTCTCCGGTCCGCTCCACCCGCACGAAGATGCTCGGCTTGCCATTATAGAGAGTGTAGAGCAACTCCTCGTCGAAGCCGTCCTTCACTTTCGCCACGTCCTTGAGCAGCACCCGCGCGCCGTTGACTTCCGCCCGCACGATGAGGTTCTCAAACTCCTCCCGTGTGTAGCTCTGTCCCTTGGTGCGCAGGAGCACGTCACCGGCATCCGTCTTCACGCTGCCCGCCGGTACATCGATGCTGTTTTTCCTCACCGCCTGGCTGACATCCTGAATCGTCAGTCCGTAGCGCTGCAGTTCCTGTTCACTCACTTCGATGCTGATCTCGAACGGCTTCACTCCGCGGAGATTTGCCAGAGTGATGCCCGGCAGCATGAGAATCTGGTCGCGCACCTGCTCCCCGAGCCGCCGGAGATCCCGGGGATTCATGTCCGCACTGACAATAACGGTGACCGCCGAAATGATCCGCTGATTGAGCGATACCGTGGGGCGCTCCGTCTCGTCGGAGAACGAGTTGATGGCATCAATGCGGTTCTTGACGTCATCAAGCACCTGCCTCGCATCCTTGCCCTTCTGCACCTCGATGGTTACATTGCCGCGCCCCTCGGAGGAGAAGGAATCAATCTCCTCCACCCCCGGCATCCCCTGCAGGGCCAGCTCTATCTTTTGCACGATACCCGTTTCCACATCCTCCGGCGCCGCCCCGCGGAAGGACATGTTCACCTCCACTTCGTCAGGATCATTTTCCGGAAAGTACTCGATGGGAATCTTCTGCCACGCAAAATACCCGCCGGCGACGAGCAGGAGAACCATGAGCAGATTGGTCGCTACATGATTTTTGGCGAACCAGCGGATGAGGGAATGCATGAGTGGGGAGACGGAGAGAGCGGCGGGACGGCGGGACGGAAGGATGGAGGGAAGCGGCGTGCCTGGGGAAAATGGTCACGCTGATGCGGAGCGGGAAGGGGAGCTGACGAAGCCCGAATGACGAATGCTGAATGAAACTCACTGCGGCAGGCAGGCGTCTTACGGCCAGCGGCGCTTCTCACAGGGCGGGATTATTTCCAGTCGGGCCACTGGACTTCGAGAGCGGATTCGCGGCCGAAGCGGTCTTTGTATCTAACATAGCCGTGCTGGACGCCGAACTCGTGGACAAGGCGGGTGACTTTGACGTCGAAGCAGCAGTATTCGGCGACGAGGCGGTATTTTTTTTCCCGCCACCAGCGGATGGCGTCGAGACCGTCGGCGGTCTTGCCGGTGCCGAGGCTGGCGGTGGCGATGTCTTCGAGCTTGATGCGGTGGCCGAGTTTCTTCTCGATGTCCTGGAGGAGGTCGAAGCTCTTCATCTGTTCCGCCACATCCCACATGCTGTAGCCCTGGAGGACGCGGTAGTCGAAGTCGATGTGATTGAAGCCAATCACGAGGTCGGCGCGGGACATGGCGGAGATCAGGGCGTCCACTTCGGATTCGGTGAAGATCTCGTAAGTGCCGGTGGCGGTACTGTAGGTGACTCCCACGGACATGCCCATCTTATCCTTGTGGTCCCAGCCGCCGACGTCCCCGGCGCTGCGCTGGGTTTCGAGGTCAAAATAGACAAAATTCTGAGGCATGGTGGGCGCGGCCTTAGCGGGAGGCAGGAGCAGCGCAAGGTTCAATGTTGAATGTTGCCGGATCGGCTGCCTATTCGGGGCTGTGCGTTTGCCTTCCCTCACGGTCCTGATCCTCATTGCTGCGCTGCCACTTACGGCGCAGGACAATATCCCGCTGCCGCAGGGTGAGCCGCTGCCATTGCCTGATCTGGAGCAGGAGACGCCGGTGCGGGAGACGGCACCGGGACTTCCCCGCGTGAAGCTGGCACCGGTGCCGCGGGGAATTCCGCGAAAGGCGACGGTGGCGCCGCGGGTGAAGATGGCCCCGGGCAACGGAACCGGGGAGTCGTCGGTGCATGGCGGGCAGTTCAGGGTTTATGGAAAAGTCAAAGAGCAGCGGGACGTGCTGCTGGAGGAGGCGGAGACCACGCGCCGAATGGTAACCGCGGCGCTGGCCGCGGAGGCAGTGTTCACGTTTCCCATCGTCCTCCAAATCCGGGAGGCGGCGGCGCTGCGCCCGGGCCAGCCTGCCATATGGGCGGTTATTTCACAGACGGATGACGGCTTTCGCTTTGAACTCAATGTCCTTCCGCAGCACCATGCGGTGGATGGTCCGCTGCTGCGTCAGGAACTGGTGCGCTGTCTGCTCGCGGAACTCCTGCTTCGCCCCTACGCGGCGACTGATATGAGTGGTCGTGATACGCCGCCGCCGGACTGGCTGCTGCACGGGGTTCTGGAGTTGCTGGACTACCAGGCGCTGGGCCGGCCCAGCGAAGCGTTCTCCACGGTATTCAAGCTGGGGCGGATGCTGACCATCGAGGATATCTTCGCCGCGGATCCCCGCAATATGGACAGCGTATCGCGGATGATCTACCGTTCGTCATGCTGCGGGCTGCTGTTGATGCTCATGGAGCAGAAGCACGGCGGAAGCAGTATGAAGGAGTTGTTTAAACTGCTGGCACTCATGCCGGGCGATGATGCGACGGCCATCGCGCGAACCTGCCCGGAATTGAATCTCAGCGGCAACAGTCTCGGAAAATGGTGGAGTTTGCAGCTCGCGACCATGGCGCAGCCGGGCCTTGATGAACTCCTCAGCCCACAGGACACGGAGGAACTGCTCGCTGAAGCACTGGTGCTGGAACTGCCGGCGGAACAGGTTGCCGCCGCGAAGCCGAAAAAGGGCCTCGCGAAACTTTTTGGGAAGAAGAAAAAGGAAACGGCAGAGCCGCAGAAAAACCCGGCGGCAGTGACCGCGGCGCAGACCGTTACCCTGGAAGAATACGGTCGGGTGCTGTCCCGCAAGGACCGTGCGGCGATTTTTGACAGGGTAAGTCTGGCGCTGACCCGGGTGGAACTGCGCGCGCATCCGCTCTATCGTCCGGTTGTTGACGAATATCAGGCGCTTCTCAAGGCGCTCTCCGCGGGGAAAAAGGAAAAGGAAGCGGCGGGCGTGTTGTATTCTCTGGCGGCGTTGCGCCGCAAGCTCCAGCAGGACCTCCGGAAGGCGGAGGACTATCTCGACTGGCAAGAGGCGACCCAGGGCACGGGGATTTCGGGCGCGTTCGACGGCTATTTGCGCGCTGAGGAGGAACTTACGCGACCGGCCGCGCCGCGCCGCGATCCGCTTTCCCGCTACCTAAACCTTATGGAGGGCGAGTATCAGCCGGAGGAGTAATGCCGCGTGGACTGGCCTGACTATTCCTCCGCCGAATGGCTGCTCGCCATCCTGGCGGGATTGTGCGCGGGGTTTTCCAAGGCGGGTCTGGCCGGCATCGGAATGCTTTCGGTAATGCTGATGGCGCAGATCATTCCGGGGAAGGCGAGCAGTGGCGCGGTGCTCCCGCTGCTGATTTTCGCGGACGTTATGGCCGCGGCTCTTTTTCGTCAGGAAATTCTTTGGCAGCACATCCGCCGGCTGGCACTGCCGGTTCTGGCGGGCATCCTCATGGGCTGCGGCATCCTCAGAGGATTGCCGGATACGGCGTTTAAGCCGGTGGTGGGCTGGATGGTTCTGGGAATGCTCTCGCTCCAGGTGTTGCGGCAGTACCGTCCGGCTTTGATCGAGGGGCTGCCGCATTCTCCGGCTTTTCTGTGGACCGCAGGACTGCTCACGGGTGCTTCGACGATGATCGCGAACGCCGCGGGACCGGTGGCCACCCTTTACCTGCTGCTGGTGGGCCTGCCGAAGAAAGAGTTCATCGCCACCATGGCATGGCTGTTCCTTTTCGTGAATCTCTCAAAGGTGCCGTTCAGCATCGCGCTGGGGCTGATGAGCGCGGAGTCGCTGCTGCTCAATGTGATCCTGGTGCCCGCGGTGGTATTGGGCCTCCTCGCCGGGAGGTGGTTCATCGAACGGCTCCCCCAACGGCCGTTTTTGTGGATCGTGATCGGTTTCGCCGCCGTCTCGGCCGTGAAACTGATCTTCTGGCCGTAAGAAACTGCAGAGTGCCCTCACCCCAGCCTCCGCATCCATACCCTGATATGAATAAGCGGAAGCAAGGGGAGGAACACTCAAATCAATGCGCCGTCAGCACTTCGCTGCGGCTGTCGTCCGCGGCGTGCAGGACGGCATTATCAAATCGCGCGTCACCGGGCGGATGCACACTGGTGCCGACCAGCGCGCTTAGACCCTCGAGAGCATCCAAATAGAGTGCCGGATGCAGAATCACATCATCACCTACAAAAATTCGCGGTAGCAGCACCCGCCCGATGGTTTCCACTTCCACCCGAACATGCACTGGGCCCTCGGCCTCGCCGGGCGGATTTTCCAAATACCCGAGGACGCCCTGATTGTTGACGAGGTCGGTCACGAGGCCGGTTTGGAGATCAATCGCAATACCAATCCCGGGACTGTGCGGAACGATCCCCACCGCGTCGGTTTCCATGAGACCAAGAAAAATCTTCTGGCTGCGCTCGCCATGATGGAGGTCGCCTTCAAATACGAGTGTCATCCGGTGATCCGGCACCGCCGTCGTGTCCACGCGACGCACGGCATATAGATTGTTTTCCGCGCTGTAGATCATGGCTTTTGAAGATTTTCCCCGCTTTTGAGCCCATCGTTCCAGCAGGAACTGTCGAGTGTAGAAGAGCGGCAGCATGGGCAGGGTGTAGCGCGGGATTTTTGAAACTTTAGACTGGTTTTTATTATTGTAAATATAGTTCGTTCTAAAAATCATGTTGTCCATCAAAATTTGAAAATTAAGCCGGTCAAAACAAAGAAATATCGATAATTTCTAGAATCATCGGACAGATCAGATCAATCCGGCAGGAGAAGCGATATTCTGTCGAATGCCGGTCCCGCGGATGGGACTGGTCCCCTGGCCAGCCGTGGCAGGTTGGGGGTGCAGTGGAGATGCCTGCCTGGAATCCGCGGTCGCGGGCGGGCGCAGTTGGCAGGAAGCGAATCCAGCCCCCCTATTGAAGAGTGCCCTCGGCTTTGTCGAGTTTCTCCTTCTCCACCTGCACGCTGGCGAGCAACTTGTTGATTTCCGTGACCGCCCGGTTCCGCATGATGACGTGCTGGGGTGTGTTGGGGATGTCAAAGAAGTTACTGACAGAACGCAAATAAGCCTTCATCGCGACGAGATACCGCTCCGCTGCCGGATGAATCTTCGGCTGCATGCGCAGCAGCACGTTGCCGCCCTCGGTGGCCACGGTCTGGATTTCCTTCCCCGGGCGATTGGTGCTGGTGACATTTACGAAGGGCTTGATGGCCTTCAAGATCGCCTGACGTGAGGTCGCGAACGTGATCCGCCCGGGAACCTTGTTGGACGCTGCCTGGAGCAGCAGCCGGGCGGAAAGGTGATTCGGCATCAGTTCGGTAATCTCTTTGAGGCGCTGGAGGAATTTGGGATTCTTCAGCAGCATCGTGATGGGTGTGCTGGCGGCGACCAGGCGAACGCCCTCGAAAAGCGTGAATGCCTTCGCCACTTTCTCCGGCCTGTCCTTCGCCGTGATGGCACGCGCGTCGTCCAGCGTGACGAGAGAGATGATCTGCAGTTTTGCCAGGACATCGAGTTCGTTCATCAGCGCGAGGTCGCGCACTTCCACTTCTGAAACCATGGGCACGCCGATGACCGGCGGCACGACACCTTCAAGCGTGCGCAGCCGGGTGGCCAGCCGCTGCACGGCAGTGATGCGGCCCTTGTCATCCACGCCGCCGAGCAAAGCCGCTTCCGGATCAATGGCGCGTCCGGTGCCGATGGATTCGAGGATGATAGCCGTGGCCGCCGCTGCGGAATCATGCTCGTGACTGCCGTAGCCGCCCTCCGCCTTGACCGTGAGTGTCACGCCGTCGGGGAATTTCGGATTGGCTGCGAGAAGCGAAGCGGTGGCTTTGTCCAGTGACGACTGGAGACTGACGGTGGCATCCTCAAACTGAACCGACGGCCCGGCCTCACTGCCGCGCTGGGTGGCGCTGGCACTGAGCACACTCACTCTCCCGGTGGCGAATGACTTGTCAGGCACATCGAGCAGGATCGTGCGCAGCGAGCCGTTGCTGCTGCCGGGCAGGGGACGCTGAAAAGCCGGTGCCGATTCCGCCGGCGGTGGTGCGGGTTTGACAGGGACGGCACGCTGATCCTCCTCGATCTTGTCGAAGATCAGAAAATCATCCTCTTTTGGACCTTCCTGAGCGGAGAGTTGAAGGCACGATGCCAGCGTGGCGGCAATGATGAGAGCGAGCGGTGACCGGTTCATACGGCGCGGAGCATAGAAGCCCGGCGCGGGAATGCAAAACCAAGTGCATCCGCCGATGCGCGGCGGGAGGCGTCCCGCCGCCGGACTTCTCACCGCGCCTTCCCGTAAACAGCGGCGGCATCGTAACTGCACTCTTCGATCACCTGCTGAAGTGACACCGGATCACCAGTGGCCGGTACGATGCGGCGGTAGAAGCAGCTGCGGTAGCCCGTGTGGCAGGCACCGGCTCCACGCTGCTGCACGCGGAGGACGAGAGCGTCCTGATCACAGTCAGTGAGGATTTCCACGACCTTCTGGACGTGCCCGCTGGTGGCTCCTTTGTGCCACAGTTCCTGCCGGCTGCGGCTGAAATAGACCGCTTCACCGAGCGAAAGCGTAAGGCGCAGGGACTCTTCGTTCATGTAGGCGACCATCAGCACTTCGCCAGTCAGGGCATCCGTTGCCACAGCAGTGATGAGACCGTCTTTATCAAACTTTGGAGCGAACTCAGTGCCGGTCTCGACGGCCTTGCGGTCTTCGCGGGAACCGAAACGCAGCGCGGCGGCGGCAGTGGTGATGTCGGGGGGCATGTGGCAAAAGTGGCGTGAAAGCCGGAGAGACAGGAAATCTTCGACAGGTCAACCTCCTTCAACGCGCAGACTCCCTCCTTCAACCTCTTCTTACTTCGGCAGCATGGCCGGGTGCCATGTGTCGGCTACGACATCGTGGAGCCGTACGAATTCGGCGCCATTCGCTGCCTTCTCCCATTGAAGTGACAGCACCATCATGGAGGAAATCTCCCATTTCGTGCGTTGGCCGGTTGCGAAGTATTTCTTGCAGGCCTCGCTGTCCTTGTTCAGCCACATCTTATACGGACCGGAGGCGTCAGGCGGGCTGATATCGAAAACGACCCGTCCGTCCTGATTCGGCACATCCTTCTCGAAATAGTGCCCGCGGCGCACCAGCACCCGGAACAACCCCGGCTCTTTGCGATAGCCACCGTAGAATTTCGCCAGCAGCCCGTCTTTGCCTTCGATGAACGTACACCATTCCACGAGGCATCCGGATTTCGTTTCCTCCACAGAAACCGGTATGCCCTCCTCCTTGCCCGGCATGAACGCCAGAAAGGCATAATAGTGCCGGCTGGGGTCATCCTCCATCGCCTCAAGGCGGGTGAGTTCAATGTCCTCCGGCACGATCGGTCCATCCGTGTGCTCTTTGTAATAGGCTTCCATTAACTTCCCGACCTTCTCCGGCGCGAGTGAAACTTTCAGCCGTTCCTGCCAGGTTTTGGCGGAAAAAAAGCGGATGAGTGCTGCGCCGGGTTTTTCGAGATGACCAGTCGCGGGTACGATGCGCCGAATCTCCTTTTCGTCCTCACTCAGCGATAACGGGGAAACCGGCACCGGTGAAACCGAAGTTTTAGGGTCCGGGGAAGCGACCGGTGCTACCCGGGCAGCGACCGCAGCCGTCGTGGAAACATTCCGCGCCATCGCCGCCGGAAGGTCCGTCAGATTCGTTTGCGGCATTTCATCTGCGGCTGGAGGCAGCGGATCTTCGTTCGCTGATGCCAGCACTTCCGGACGCGGTGCGGGCTGTTTGACGGGAGGTGCTTCTGCTGCGCCCGGTTCCTTTTCAGACTCAATCACCACCGCCACATTTTCAGCGGGCTCCCACAACTTCCACGCCCCGGCCACACCTCCTGCGAAGATCGCGAACCCTGCCGCTACCATCAATCCTGTCCGCCTCGGACGCACCACCACCGTTTCGTCCTGCGACATGGAATGTGACGGATGCCATGGCATCCCCGCCACCACACCCGGCCCCGCGCCTCCCCGCTTTTGGCGAACGGGTTGATTCGATGGAACCGACGCTGCTTTCGGTGAAGTTACCTCCGTCCCGCAATAGGGACACGGTCCAGTGATCCCCGCCAGTTCAGCGGAAATACTCAGGGTGGCCTGGCAGGCGCCACAGGTGAAGGACACGAGGTCGTTCATGCAGTCGGCGGGTGAAGAATCGTTGCGTCGCGCACAGGGACGCCCCATCTTTAAGCACAAGCAGGAAAAATCTCAACCTTCCTTAATAATTTTCTTAAAAGTCATGCTCATTAGGCCCTTCCCGCAGTTTTGGCCGCCGTGGTGCCTCCCGCATTTGAGAATTTCCCTTTCTCAACCATCGCTCTTCCTGGAGTATTGACACCCTATTGCCGTGCTCCATGAGTCGCGGCCCGTTTCCCGGCCCCTGAACATGCGACTCGAAGACCTCAATCCCGCCCAGCGCCGTGCCGCCGAGACCATCGCCGGTCCGGTGCTCATCCTGGCAGGCGCGGGCACGGGCAAGACGCGCGTCATCACCACGCGCATCGCTCATTTGTTAAGGAAAGGCGTACGCCCTGATGCCATCCTTGCCGTGACCTTCACGAACAAGGCCGCCAATGAAATGCGCGAACGTGTCAGCACGATGGTGAAGAAGGAGACCGCCAACAAACTCACCATCGCCACCTTCCACTCTCTTTGCGTGCGCATCCTCCGCCGCGACATCGAACGGCTGGGCTACAAGAAGAACTTCACCATCTATACCCAGTCAGAGCAGACGGGACTGATCCGCCGCATCGTGGTGAAGAGCGCCGCCAAAGGCGAGAAACTCGACGCCGGTGTCGCCCTCAGCCTTATCTCGCGGCAGCGGAACAAAGGCACTCCCGCCGATGACAACCCCGAGGCTCTCATCAACGTCGTCGCCAGGGAATACGCCCGGCAGTTGAAGCTCCTCAATGCCGTGGACTTCGATGACCTGCTTATCCTCGCCGAGCAGTTGCTGCGCGAACACGAATCCGTCCGCGATGCCTGGCAGGCGCGCTTTGATCAGATCATGGTGGATGAATTCCAGGACACTAACAAACTCCAGATGGATCTCCTTCGTTATTTGGTGGGGCCGCACCAAAACATCTGTGTCGTCGGTGATGACGACCAGTCCATCTATGGGTTCCGCGGCGCGGAAATCTCCAACATCCTCCACTTCGAGCGCTTCTTTCCGAACCCTACGGTCGTCACGCTGGAGGAAAACTACCGCAGCACCAATCCCATCCTCAATACCGCCAACGGTGTCATTCGACACAACCGCGAGCGCCGCGCCAAAAAGCTCTGGAGCGCCCGCGAAGGTGCTGAGCCGGTGCGGGTCGTTTCCATGCCCGGTGAAAAGGAGGAGGCCGTGTTTATCGCTGACGAAATGGAGGTGGTTAAAAGCCGCGAACAGCTCACATGGGACGACTTCGCGCTCCTCTTCCGCACTAACAGCCAGATCCGCGTGTTTGAAGAAGAACTGCGCAAACGCAAGATCGCCTATCGCATTATTGGCGGGCGCAGCTTCTTTGATAAGCGCGAAATCAAGGACATCCTCGGCTGGCTCCATGTCATCGTGAATCCCTCCGATGACATCAACCTCCTCCGCATTATCAACACCCCGCCGCGCGGCATCGGCGAGACCGTCGTGGAAAACCTCACCGACATGAGCGCCCGGCGCCAGGAGCCCATCTGGCAAACGATGCAGAGCGGCGAATTCCTCGGCACGGTCTCGAAGAAAGCCCACGGTGCCATCACCGACTTTTACGCCTTTATCAAAGAGTGGCAGGAAAAGCTGGGCGGCACAT
>JANNVM010000832.1:0-2934 GCA_031414455.1 Verrucomicrobiota bacterium | reverse complement strand
CAGGAAGGCATGGGTGGACAGGCCGTCCCAGTGCAGCACCGGGAAGGAACCGCCGGGTCCGCCGATGTAGATTTCCACCCTGGCTCCGCGATTCGCTCCGGCTCCGAGAGCGCGATGGAGAAAGGGGCGTTCGGCCCAGTTGGGCATCGTATGCGGCGGGAGCGGGGTGATCTCAGGGACGAGATCGGGGAAGTAGTCGGTGACGACGTTGTTCGTCCAGTAGGGCGCGGGATGGGCCGCTGTGGAGGCGAGGACAAGGGGGATGAAGTCCTTCATTTTCATCTCAAGGCCGCCGTATTTGAATTTGAGGAGGAGGTCCGGGTAGTTCAGGGCGAAGAACTCAGGCGTCCATTTGCCGGGCGCGGGCCAGTGGCTGAGGGCGTCAGTGAGGACCACCGGTTTGTTTTTCGCCGCGTATTCAGCGGTGAACTCCGCGGCGCTCAGCCCGGTGCGGCGCTCAACGGCCAGGCCGCGGGCAAGAGCGGGGGCAACGGCGGTGGGAGAAAGTACGGTCGCGGTCATGGAAAGCGAATTTCCATAAAAAATACGTCATTATCAGCCATGCGCCTCAGAAATTTTCATAAATCACAGATCTGAGTGGAGAAGAAGCCTCCGACCACACTACCCGCAGTCGCAATCGAGGCAGCCGTGTTTGGCGCAGGTGCGGCAAACGAGTTCGAGCTGCTCGCGCAGGTGCTTGCGGGCGCGGAAGAGGCGGACGTTGACGGTATTGACGCGTTCTCCGGCGGCGGCGGCGAGGTCGGTGGGGGATTCGCCGCCAAGATCCACGCGGCGAAGGAGTTCGGCCTCGGCTGCCGGAAGGTCCGGGATAATAGCCATCATACACTGGCAGAGCTGACGCTCGTCTTCGGAGCCCATTATTTCCGGCCACTGCTCCTCGAAAGCGGTGAGGGCCCGGTCGCGGGTGGTCCGGCGGCGGTGAGCGTCAATGATGGCATGGCGAAGAATCCGGTAAAACCATTGCACCGATCCTTCGTCATCCTGCGGCTGGGTTTCCGAGCGAATGGCTTTGAGGAGACACTCCTGGACGATGTCAGCGGCGAGTTCGGCATCACCGGTGCGGGAACGCACGAAGTTCACGAAGGTATCGAGATTCTGGATCAGCGGGGCGGGGTCCATTTACCGGGAGACTACAAGGACTGCGCCCGCAAAACAAGAAAGTGTGTAACACGCCGCGGGCTGGTGCGTGTGCCGTGGTGTAAGGTCACTGTGATCTTCGACTTTTCACTCTACCGTCCGCCATGAAAACCACTGACAACTCTCCACCTCCCGCTCCAAAATCCTGCTGCGGGCATCACGCTGCCGAAGCTGCAGACGGGCACGGACACGAGCCGGTGATCCCGAAGACCAACGCGAAGTATTTCTGCCCGATGTGTTCCGGGGTCGAAAGCGACCAGCCGGGCTCGTGCCCGAAATGCGGCATGGCCCTCGACCGGAATCCCTTATGGCGGCCGGTGGCGCTCTACACCTGCCCCATGCATCCGGAGGTGCGGCAGGATCATCCTAGCACCTGTCCAAAATGCGGCATGGCCCTTGAGCCGGTCACCACGGATGCCGGTGATGCGGAGGAGGACGCGGAACTCAATGACATGACGCAGCGGTTCCGCTGGTGCGCGCTCCTGACACTTCCGGTATTCCTCACGGCGATGGCGCACCTTGTTCCCGCATGGCAGCACAGCGAGTGGGCCAATGGCTCAATGGTGCGCTGGATGCAGTTTCTCCTGACCACTCCGGTCGTCTTTTGGGGCGGGTGGCCGTTTTTTGTCAGGGCATGGCAGTCGGCAAAACACCGCAGCATGAACATGTTCACGCTCATCGCCCTCGGGGTGGGCAGCGCGTTTCTCTTCAGCGCGGCGGCGATGCTGTTCCCGTCATGGTTCCCGCCGTCGCTGACGGGACACGGCGGACAGGTGGCAGTCTATTTTGAAGCGGCGGCGGTCATCATCGTGCTGGTGCTTCTCGGTCAGGTGCTGGAACTGCGCGCCCGCCGGCGCACCGGCAGCGCAGTAAGGGAACTGCTCGGCCTCGCGCCAACGACCGCCCGTCTCGTCACGCCGGAAGGCGATCGCGAGGTGCCGCTCGATACCGTCAAGGCGGGCGATCGTCTTCGCGTGGTACCCGGTGATAAGGTTCCCGTGGATGCCGTCATTGTGGAAGGCCGCAGTGCGCTCGATGAATCCATGCTCACCGGCGAGCCGCTGCCGGTGGACAAAGTGCCTGGTGATGCCGTCACCGGTGGCACGCTCAATACCCACGGCAGCCTCGTGATCGAAGCCCGGCGCGTGGGCTCGGAAACCATGCTCGCGCAAATCGTGCATCTGGTGGGCGAGGCGCAGCGGAGCCGGGCGCCGATTCAGGCACTGGCGGACAAAGTGGCGTCGTGGTTTGTGCCCGCGGTGCTGGCGGCCTCGGCCCTGACATTTGTGCTTTGGCTAACCATGGGGCCGGAGCCGAAGCTCGCCTTTGCCATCGCCAATGCCGTCGCGGTGCTCATCATCGCCTGCCCGTGCGCTTTGGGTCTCGCCACTCCGATGAGCGTGATGGTGGGAATCGGCCGCGGGGCGCAAATGGGGGTGCTCATCCGCCACGCGGGCGCCATCGAAAAGCTCGCCGCGCTGAACACGCTCGTCGTGGATAAGACCGGCACCCTAACTACCGGAAAGCCGCAGGTAACAGACATTCTGCCCGCGGCTCCCTTTACGGAGAACGAAGCCCTCGCGCTTGCGGCGGCCATCGAACGGCACAGTGAACATCCGCTGGCCCATGCCGTGCTGCGGGCCGCGGAGGAGCGGGGCCTAACGGTCCCGGAAGCCGGGAACTTCCATGCCACCGTCGCGGGCGGCATCAGCGGGGAAGTGAACGGCCGCGCCGTCCTTGCCGGCAAGCCTGACTTCCTGCGCTCCCGCGGCGTGT
>JANNVM010000831.1:0-7625 GCA_031414455.1 Verrucomicrobiota bacterium | reverse complement strand
GTCTGCATGTAGTTGGCAATGCCGTTGCGTCCGTAAATGGTGCAGCCCGTGGGAAAGTCGGGGCCTTTGATGAACTCCATCAGTTCGCGAACGGTGATCTCAGGATTGTCAATCTGCGCGCAGATGCCGTCCACCACTTCGCCGAGGTTGTGCGGCGCCATGTTTGTCGCCATGCCCACCGCGATGCCCGTGCCGCCATTCACGAGGAGATTCGGGAACGCCGCCGGGAACACCATCGGCTCCATGAGGCGCTCATCGTAGTTCGGCTGAAAATCCACCGTGTCCTTGTCCATGTCCTCCATGAGCACCGTGCCCAGGTGCGTGAGTCGCGCCTCCGTGTATCGCATGGCCGCCGGAGGGTCGCCGTCCACGCTCCCGAAGTTACCCTGGCCATCAATGAGGGTGTCCCTCATGCTCCAGTGCTGCGCCATGTTCACCAGTGTCGGATAAATGACCGCCTCGCCGTGCGGGTGGTAGTTACCGGAAGTGTCACCGCAGATTTTGGCGCACTTGATGTGCTTGCGGTTCGGCCACAGCGACAGCTCGCTCATGGCGTAAAGGATGCGCCGCTGACTCGGCTTCAATCCATCGCGCACATCCGGCAGCGCGCGGCTGATGATGACGCTCATGGAGTAGTCGAGGAAGGACTTCGACATCTCGTCCGCGACGTTGATCGGCTCGATATTGAGGCTGCGGGACTCTATTTCGCTCACTGGAATGGATAGGATTTGGGAAAGAATGAGCCCGGAGCGCCCGGAGTTTTGGAGATGGCCCGGACGCTTTGGGGCGGAAAGCCCGCAGCGTAGAGCGCTCCTCCCGGCGGCGCAAGGAATTGGTTCAGTTTCCGTCCCGGCAATTGGCATCCCGGGAGGGATTTCCAACCCGGGCGGACCCGCCTCTCCGATCGCATGTCAGCCGGAGGACTATTTGCGTCACGGGGATTGCCGCGCATCATATGGCCTATGTTCAGAAAGGTCACCGAATCGCTGAGTGATGCCGCCCGGAAGTTGCAAGACCACGCGGAGCGCCTGTGCGGCGGCACCGGACCGCAGCACTCCATGGGAGATGCTACCTGACGCGGAGTTCAGCTTCGGCACCATTGCTGGTGTAGGTCAGCTTGATGGTAGTATAAGTAAAGGTGACCTCCTCCATCGGGGGACTTGTGGCCGTTGCCTGGGTGATGGTGCTGGGGATCAGGATACGATCGGAGGCGATGCGGACGCCGCCCAGTGTGATGGTGAAGAACTGCTCCGTGGTGCCGTCGCCAGTGGGATTGGGGCGAAAAAACCTGAAGACGGCTGTGCCGGTTTCCTCCGCATCGAGCGACCTGGCCAGCAGTGGAGTGGACTTGTCGATGCGCTTCACGATTTTGACCGGACGGTGGACGGCATCACGGCTGCCGGCCGGGCGGAAGAATTCGGATTCAAGGGAAAGGCATTCGATGGTATTCGCCCGGTCGAGGCTGAGTTGGGAGCTTTCTCCCTGAATGACGATGTCATTCATCGTAAGCGTGAGGTGAACGGTCTCCGCGGCGCGGGCGGCGTTTGAGAACATGATGCAGATGACTGCGGCGACGAGGGACAACGGCTGGAGCAGGATGCGGTTCATGGCGTGGATTAGGTTGGAAATTGTCAGGCAACAGTGAACTCAGGGAATGGAGACGGTGGCGCGGTAGAATGTGCGGGCAGGCGATGGAGGCGTAATGGCGTGAGAGAAAATCCCGTCGGCAGCCGGGCGGAAACCGAGTAACAGGGGAACCCACGGTCCCGCAGGGCCGATGGATGACTCGAGGACGTAAAGCCGCGTGTTCAAAACCTGCCACTGGACGGTGACGCCGCCAGGCCCGGAGCCGGATGCAAAACTGAGGAGGAAGAACGACGAACGGTCATCAGCCCGGGTGCCCGCGATAGCCTCATCTCCATTGTTTACCCCGTCGCTGTCCGCATCCGCTGCGGCGTCGGGAATGAGAGGATTGAGACCGTTGGCGAGTTCGTAGGTGTCGCTCATACCATCGCCGTCGTCGTCGAGGTCGGCATTGTTGCCGGAGCCATCGCCGTCGGTGTCGCTCCATTCCTCCGGGCGGCCGGGGAAGTCGTCTTTGGCGTCGGGCGTGCCGTCGCCATCGCCGTCCGCGTAATCATCACCAATGAAACTGGCGCGACGCGGAACGACATTCATGTCCGCCGCATACAAATCACTCGTTAGAGCAGTCCAGCCAGGGCTGCCCGCGACGTCGGGACTGGACGACGGGAGGGCCGCGTTTTCCTTAGTGACGATGCGGAAGACCGGTTCGTCTCCGGGGCCGCGGGGTTGGGTGATCGCAACCTGCAGCCGGCACCGTCCGGGAACATCTTTTACCATCGCGAAGCGCTGATCGGGATCGGCCAGCACAGCGCGCACGCGATCGAGCGGGTCGTTCATGAGCACGAATTCTCCAAAGTTACTGTAGGGACGGGGTGCGGCCTGGACCCAGCCGCTGACCATGAAGAGCGTCTCCGCGCCGGCATGTGTCAGGCTGACCGCGGAAATCAGGCCGAAAAGAAACCACCGCCAGCAGCCCCTGGAGATTGACCGGCTGGAGAACACAGCAGCGTGCCGGGGACATGTTAAGCGCGCCGCGTTCATCCGGCTATTCATGTCGAGCGATCCGGCAGCGTCAACGAATCATGCAGGATGCGGCACAGGGACCGTGTTTACGCCACGCCGGCGAGGGTGACCCCGCGTTCGTCACAGAGGCGGATAACGTCCAGCTTCTCCAGGAGCAGTGTTTTCCCCGTTTCCACAGCGACGATGCGCACGCCTGCGTCCGCGGCGGTTTCGATGGTTTGCGGGCCGACAACGGGGACATCGAAGCGCATGTCCTGGTTGGGTTTGCTGACTTTCACCACGGTGGCCATGCCTTTGCCGAGCGCGCCCCCGCGTTTGATGCATTCGTTAGTGCCTTCAAAGGCCTCCACGGCGAGCACAGTGCCGCGGCGGACGACAACGGTCTGCCCGATGTCGAGGCGGCTGGTTTCGCGGGCGATCCTCAGGCCGAACTCGATGTCGGCCATTTCCTTTGGCTTGCGCAACGGGCCGGCGATGTGTCCCGCGCCGGCCATGTCCTCATCGAGAAAAACGGTGGCCGGCAGCAGGGTGATGCCGTCTTTCTCCAATTCCTTCGCGACTCCGCCGAAGAGGCTCTCGGCGTTCCGTTCCCTGAGACGCGCCATCATGAGGAGCGTGCGCATGTCAGGACGGAGATCGAAAAGGTTCTTCGGAGCGATTTGACCGACCATCACCGCCTGGGCGACGCCGTGGCGGCGGAAGAATTTGCTGAGCCGGCCCAACTGGCCGACGCGCATCCACTCGATTTCGTCCACCATGCCTGACAATTCCGGGCGCGTCTCATTTTCAAACGCCGCAGCGGCGAGCCGGGCGACACCGGCACGGCGGGCCGCGGTCGCCATGGCGCCGGGGTAAGCGCCGTTGCCGGCGATGAGGCCGAGGATTTCGGGAACAGGAGACATCGTGTGAGGAAACCCGGTTTGCCGCGGCGGGCAAGTGCCGCCACTCCGTCCGAGCGATATTTCCGGCACGGGCCCGCCGGAAATTGACAGGCTCACTTGCGCGGCTCGCCGCAAGCCCCAGGGGTAATGCCCCATGCAGGTAAATGGCAAATCCTGGCACACCGTCTGGCACGAGCCGGACGATCCCGCCGCTGTTCACATCATTGATCAGCGGGCACTGCCGTTTCGTTTTCTTACCGGGCGCCTGACAACAGTGGCGGAAGTCGCCGCAGCCATTCGCGACATGCAGGTGCGCGGCGCGGGCTGCATCGGGGCAGCGGCAGCGTGGGGGATGTATCTCGCGGCGCGCGAAGGCACCATAGAGGAGAGCGCCGCGCTCCTGGTCCGCACGCGGCCCACGGCGGTGAATCTGGCGTGGGCAGTGCAGCGGCAACTCCGCGCCATCGCGGGCGAGGCGGACCCGGTGGAAGCCGCAAGGCGGGGCGCGGAGGCCATTTGTGCGGAAGACATCGCGGCGTGCCGGGCCATCGGACTGCACGGACTCGCTCTGATTTCGGAAATCGCCGCCCGAAAAGCGGGACCGGTGAATATCCTGACACATTGCAATGCGGGCTGGCTGGCATTCGTGGACATTGGCTCTGCCACCGGCCCCATCTATGCAGCGCACGATGCGGGCATCCCCGTGCATGTGTGGGTGGACGAGACGCGACCGCGCAATCAGGGAGCCCGGCTCACCGCGTGGGAAATAGCGGCACACGGCGTGCCCCACACTCTCATCACCGACAATGCCGGCGGCCATTTCATGCAGCGCGGGCAGGTGGATCTGGTCATCACGGGCGCTGACCGCGTGACCCGTTCGGGCGATGTCGCCAACAAAATCGGCACCTACTTGAAGGCGCTCGCGGCACACGACTGCGGGGTCCCGTTTTATGTGGCGCTGCCGTTATCCACCTTCGACCACGGCATCGCCGACGGTATGACCATTCCCATTGAGGAGCGCCACGCGGACGAAGTGCTGCGCATGGAGGACGCGGACGGCAGTATCGCCGTCTGCACGCCCGGCACCCTCGCCGCGAATCCTGCATTCGACATCACTCCGGCGCGACTGGTGACGGGACTGATCACGGAGCGGGGAATCTGCGCGGCTTCAGAAGACGGAATCCGCGCGCTGTTCCGCTGATTTACGCCGCAATCCTGTTCGCATCCCGCAGCGGGGTGAGTAATGTGCCGCCACTGCCATGAACGTTGAAGACACTACCCAGCTTTGCCTGCGCGGCTCGCTTATCCTCGCGGACCCGTCACTGCAGGATGCAAATTTCCATCGTACGGTGCTGTTGCTGACAGAGCACCGGCATGACGAAGGAGCGCACGGCTATGTGTTGAACCGCCCGTTCGGCAAGACCGCAGGGCAGCTCCTTGACGGGACCGAATTCAAACATCTCGCGAAAGTGCCGGTTTTTGTCGGCGGCCCGGTGAGCCAGGAGCAGCTCACTTTTGCCGCATTCGACTGGCAAAAAGCGCCGGGCACTCTGGATTGGGTCACGCACCTGACACGTGATGATGCCGTCCATCGCATGGAGAAGGGGGAAACAGTCAGGGCCTTTCTCGGCTATTCCGGCTGGGCCGGCGGTCAGCTCGAAAACGAACTCAAGCAACGCTCATGGATCACCTGCCGGCCTGACAAGGCGATCCTTCAGCCTGACATTGCCGCGGGCCTGTGGAGTGAACTGCTCAGCGGCATGGGCCCGTGGTATCACCTGCTTTCAAGGATGCCGGATGATCCGGGATTGAACTAACGGATCACAGCCGCGGACGCTGAGGCTTTATATCCGGTGCAGGAAAGCGCATCACCCGGCGCGGCTCGCGTCCGTAACCGGTGACCTCCATGCGGTCGGCAAAGATGTCCACGCGGGCATAGCTGTTCTGCGCCGTGTCCACCATGCCGCGGAAGTTGAGAAAATGGACGCCGTGGCGCGCGGCGTAGTTGCCGTCGTGATTGTGACCGTTCCACCAGGCGGCGATGAGATCCTTGTTTTGCTGCACCACTTCGAGCACGGCCTCGGCATCCCAGAGCACATGGGCATCCATGGGAAGGAGCGGATAGTGGCAACACAGGACTACACGCTCAGCGGACTTGCGGGCGAGCGCGAGTTCGGACTTCAGCCACTCGATTTGAGGAGCGCCGAGACCGCCGCCGTAGTCGGCGAGGCTGCGTTTGGAAGCCCTGGCGAACGCCGTCGCGGCCTGCCACTGCGGCGAACCGGCGGGAGTGGAAAAGGTACTGACGGCATTTCCGTCGAGCATGACGAAACGCCAGCCACTCCGGATGAAGGAGTAGTACGGGGCACTCATGCCGAGAAGTTCCGGCACTTTCGCCTTAAGGGATGCCGCGATCGAATAGTCGTGATTTCCAGCGACGTGATAGAGCGGCACTTCAGCTTTGGCGAAGATGGGCATCACCACGCCATAACTCTTCTCGTCGTGATCCACGGCGTCCCCGAGATGGAGCATAAAGTCGAGGTCGCCCATCGCATTGAAGTGAGTGATGGCCGCGTCGAGCTTGCCCGGGGACTCGCGGTAGCGGCGTTTGCTGTTTGGCGGGGTATCGGCGTCAGCGTACTGGCAGTCGGTGAGGATACCCGCGCTGAGAATGGCGCCGCCGGGCGGCTTGTCCTCAGCACGCACCGCGCCGGCGATCGCCCCCGCACCGAGAAGCCGCAGGAAACCGGCCCGGTTCACCACGGCATCATTTCCCGTCCTGCGGATTCTGCTCATGTGCTAGAAATCGATGTCGTCTTCGGAATTGCCACCCCGGCGCCCCCCTCCGCCGCGATACTCCTCCTGACGGCGCGGGCGGCGGTCATCCTCCCGGGCACCACGATCCGGGCGCCCGCCACGGTCGTCACCGCCGCCGCGATCCGGACGGGGGCGATCAGACCGCGGCGCGGCACCGGCACCGGCATAACCGCCGGAGCCCGGTTCGCGGCGGGATTCTCCCCCGTCCGCGGCCGCGGCCGGGGCTTCGCCGCCTTCTGCGGGATGAATGCGCCATGCCTGAACGCTCACGTAGTAACGTTCGTTGTGCAGGCCGCCGCGGAGGTCGAATCCGATCTTCACGCGCTGGCCAACCTTGTATTTGTCGAGAAGGGAGGTCTTGTCTTTGACGAACTCCATCTTGATGTCCTGGGGATAGCGGTCATCACCGATGGTCAGCACAAACTCACGCTTGGTGAATCCGCTGCCAAAGGTCTGGGTTTCCATGATGACCTTGATAGTGCCTTCAATTTCGAATGCCATTGTCTAAGTGAGCATCCCGCCGGGTTTAGGAGACGGGGCGCCTGATTTTGCCCACTAACCGGCAGCCTTGCAATCTGCTTCTTTGCGGTGAGAGAAAAATTTGCATTCGCCCCGGACAGGCCTGCGGAGACGGGTTCCGGGGCTTCCGCGAGGACTTTATTTCCCTTTTGCAGACCGGTTTTCCCGGCACCGTGGGGCCATGACTGAAAGCTATCGGCAGCGCTTCGGCGGCATGGGACGACTGTTTGGCCGCGACGGAATGGAGCGGCTGGCCGCGGCGCACGTCTGTGTGATCGGCGTGGGCGGCGTGGGCTCGTGGACCGTGGAGGCACTGGCGAGATCGGGGATCGGGCGGCTCACCCTGATAGACATGGACGATGTGTGCATCACGAATACGAACCGCCAGCTGCCGGCGCTGTCGGATACGCTGGGGAGGCCGAAGGTGGACGTCCTGACGGAGCGAATGCGTCTGATCCATCCCGAATGCGAGGTGAGGCCGGTTGCGGAATTCCTGCTGCCTTCGAGCGCCGGCCACCTGCTGGAGGGGCCGTATGACTTTGTGATAGACGCCGTGGACCGCACTTCGATCAAAGCGCTCATTATCGCACGATGCCGCGAGTCGGGCACTCCCGTGCTCACCGTGGGCGGTGCCGGCGGGCGGCGTGACGCCACGGCGGTGCGCTGCACGGACCTGACAAAATCAGGCGGCGATGATCTGCTGCGTCTCGTCCGGCGGCAGTTGCGCCGGGAGCATGGGTTTCCGTCGGGCGAAGGGGTCCTGTTCAACGTGCCTTCTGTCTATTCCGCAGAGCCGCAGAT
>JANNVM010000830.1:0-2917 GCA_031414455.1 Verrucomicrobiota bacterium | reverse complement strand
ACCGCAGCCCTTCTGCTCTCCGCCGGCCCGGCCATGGCCGAAGGCTTTTCCTTCGACGGTCTGCGCACTGCTGCCCGAAAACTGGCCACCCTGCCCTACACGGAGGAAAAGCAGGACCTCGCCGACTACTGGAAGAGCCTGACCTACGATCAGCACCGCGACATCCGCTTCAAAATGGATGGCGGTCTGTGGGCGAAAGACGCGCTGCCGTTCTCCGTGGACTTCTTCCACGCTGGCTGGACGGCGAAGAAGACCGTGGCGATTCATGAAGTCGTGGACGGAAATGCCACGCCGCTCGCGTTCGACCGCAGCCTCTTCGACTACGGCAAACAAACGGTGCCCGACGGGACGCCGCCTCCGCCAGGCTATGCGGGATGGCGCGCGCGCTATCATTTGAACTCGGAGAAATACATGGATGAGTTCCTCGTGTTCCTCGGCGCGAGTTATCTGCGGGCGATTCCCAAAGGCGCGCCCTATGGACTTTCCGCGCGAGGACTTTCTCTCAACAGCGGACTGCCAGGCGTGGCGGAGGAGTTTCCTGACTTCACCACATTCTACCTCCAGCGGCCTGCCAAAGACTCGAAGTCGCTCACTGCATGGGCGCTGCTGCACGGGGAAAGTGTCGCCGGTGCCTATCAATTCACCGTCACGCCGGGACCGGAGACGGTGATGGACATCGAGGCGGAGATCACCCTGCGGCGGCCGGTGCAGCAGTTGGGGCTCGCGCCGTTTTCGAGCATGTACTGGTTCGGTGAAGGCACCCATCCGAAGCCGTTCGACTTCCGCCCCGAAGTTCACGACAGCGACGGCCTGCTCATGGAACTCGGCAGCGGCAATCTCCACTTCCGCCCGCTGGAACACACGAAGGATCAGTTCCGCCACTGCGTCTTCAGCATGGAAAAGCCGCGGTCATGGACGCTGGTGCAGCGCGACCGTTCGTTCTCAAGCTATCAGGATCTCGAAGCGCACTATCACGACCGCCCCGGCGTCCGGGTGGAGCCGGTGACGGGATTCGACAACGGGAAGCTGCACCTCATCGAGATGCCGACCATTGACGAGACCAACGACAACGTGATCCTCGTGTGGGAACCACAGCCGGTGCTGGAAACGGGCAAGGCGTTCCGTTTTCACTATCGCCTCCGCTGGCTGCGCGACCCCGCGCCGTCCGGCCTCTTCGCCGTCCGCGCCACCCGCAGCGGCAATCCCGTGCAGCAGCCAGACAAACTGCTCATGACCGTTGATTTTGCCAAGCCGCTGACACCGGAACAAAAACAGGGTGATCCGAAATGGGACGACTTCACAAAGCTGAAGCCCATCGTCACCGTGAATCAAAAAGAGGTGAAACTAATCCATGCCGGCCTCACCGATCTCAGCATGGCCAACGTGGATGACCTGCCCGCCGGCCTCGGTCACAGCCCGCAGGTTCACATGCCCCAGGTGGTGCGCGCCTTCTTCGTCCTCGAGCCGCCGAAAGAAATGACTGACATCGACATGACCTGCGAACTCCATGACGACACCGGCAAGGTGGTGTCGGAGCGCTGGGTGTATTTCTGGAAGAAAGCGAATCCGTGACGAGAGCGGCCTGGATCACATCGAGATACCGGCAGGCCGGAGGCCCTGCGGAACGGCAGCCGTGACGGACTGCGTTACAGGAGCCGCCGGATCGTAACGCAGGCCTCCGGCCTGCCGTTCCGCAGAGCTTCCAGCCTGCCCTCAACCGGAATCGTACAACCTTTTTGCTTACGTCCGTTACCGGCGTAAACATACCTGCCATGAAACGGCTTCTTCTTATCCTGACGCTCCTGCTCACCGGTTGCCAGACCGCGCCGCGCGGTGGCGTCACGCATGTCGTCGTCTTCTGGCTCAAGGATCACGGTAATGCGGCACAGCGGGCGAAGATCATCGAGACATCGGAGAGCTTCCGGAAAATCCCCGGCATGCTCTCCGTGCAGGCCGGCCAATGTTTGTCCAGTCAGCGGCCCATCGTGGACAGCAGCTTCGATGTCGCGCTGACGATGGAATTCGCCAGCAAGGCCGCGATGCAGAAGTATCTCGACGATCCGCGGCACAAGGCGGCCAGCGACGGAGTGCTCAAGCCGCTGGTGAAGAAGATCGCGGTGTATGATTTTGTGAGGGAGTAGCTGATTGCCGGGCGGATGGTATCGCCCTTTCAGGGCTCTGTGATTGTTTGGTCTATAACCCGGGGCGGCACTCGTGCCTCGCTTGCCCCGGGGCTGGTATGTTGCGCCGCTCTGGGGCGTGGGGAGTTTCGCCGTCGGAGGACAATATCCGGTTTCTCAACCTCAGCGGCCTGCCAGGATGCAGGCATGAGTGAAAACAGCCCCCCGGTCATTGAGTCGCGGTCCAAAGCACGCCAGATCAAGCATCTGGCTGTGGGGGAGTTCGTGGAGCGGCATGGCAAGCATCTGCATTTGGAGCCGGCGGGTGAGGATGTGGGGAAAGCGCGGAAGATTTTGGAACCGTCCATCAACCGGCCGGGGCTGGCGCTGGCGGGGTTTTATCTCTACTTCGCCTATAAGCGCATTCAGGTGCTGGGGAATTCGGAGTTTGCCTATCTGAACAATTTGCCCGAGGCGGCGCAGCGGAAGGCGTTTGAGGCGATGTGCCGCTGTGACATCCCCTGCCTTGTGACCTGCCGCGGGCGGCATCTGGCACCGCAGATGGTGGAGATCGCGAACGAGGCGGGCGTGAATGTGTACCGCACGACGATGAACACGATGAAATTCATCAACGCCTGCACGCTGTGGCTCGACTGGGAATTTGCGCCGCTGTCGAGCGAGCACGGCTGCTTGGTGGACGTGAAGGGAATCGGCGTGCTCATCAAAGGCGACAGCGGCATCGGGAAAAGCTAAGCCGTGCTGGGACTGCTGGAGCGCGGGGCGAGTCTGGTGGCGGA
>JANNVM010000829.1:0-7279 GCA_031414455.1 Verrucomicrobiota bacterium | reverse complement strand
TCGCCGGGAAATTTATGTAATCCTTCGGCGGATTTCCTTCTATCCTGGAGTAAATAACACCATGGCCACCGAACGACTCTGCCCCAGGTGCGGGACGCTTTTGTCATCCGAAGCGCTCGAAGGGCTTTGTCCGAAATGCGTGCGCCGGATCGCATTCGAAAGGGTGCCGGAGTTCCCGCAGGCGCGCCCCGTCCGCCAGCACCGCTTTGTCGCGCACCGCGAAATAGATGCCATTTCCCGTGCTGAAGCCCTCTCCCTGGACGCTGCCGAAATGGCGGAGCCGCAGGAGCGCACCGCTTTTCTCGATCGGGAATGCGGCGGCGATGTCGCTTTGCGTGTCCGGATTGAGGCCTTGCTCACCACCAACAACGAAGCCGGCGATTATTTCGAATCCGCCGCGTTCTCACCAAGGATGGAAGCGGATTTCGTCCGGCCCGTTCCGGAGGAAGCAGGCGAGTGCATCGGGAATTACAGGCTGATCGAGCAGATCGGTCAGGGCGGCTTCGGCACGGTGTGGGTCGCGGAGCAGGAACGTCCCGTGCGGCGGCTGGTCGCGCTGAAGATCATCAAGCCTGGCATGGATACCCGGGAGGTGGTCGCGCGCTTCGAGCAGGAGCGGCAGGCGCTGGCGATGATGGATCATCCGAACATCGCCAAAGTCTTCGACGCGGGTGCCACGCAATGGGGCCGGCCGTTCTTCGTCATGGAACTGGTGCGGGGCATCAAAATAACCGATTACTGCGACCAGGCGAATCTCCCGACCGCGGAGCGGCTGGCGATTTTCATCCAGGTCTGCCAGGCGGTGCAGCATGCCCACCAGAAAGGCATTATTCACCGCGACCTCAAACCCTCGAACATCCTTGTGACGCTGCATGACGGAGTGCCGGTGCCGAAGGTTATTGATTTCGGGATCGCGAAGGCCATTCAGCAGGAGCGCCTCACCGAACTCACGCTTCATACGGAGTTCGCGCAGATGATCGGCACCCCGCTCTACATGTCCCCGGAGCAGGCGGAAATGAACGGGGGCGACATCGACACCCGCAGTGACATCTACAGCCTCGGCGTCCTGCTCTACGAACTGCTCACGGGCCGTACTCCCTTCGATCCCGGGGAACTGATGCGCAAGGCGCACGATGAAATCCGGCGCGTCATCCGCGAGCAGGAACCGCTGACGCCCTCGGCGTTCGTCCACACGATGGCCGCGGACCTGCGCACAAACGTCGCGCAGCGTCGCCAGACTGATTCGGCGAATTTGACCAGCCAAATCCGCGGTGACCTCGATTGGATCGTGATGAAAGCGCTCGAAAAAGACCGCACACGCCGTTATGAGACGGCCAATGGGCTGGCGCTGGACATCATACGCCACCTCGACAGCGAGCCCGTTCTCGCGCGACCGCCCAGTCAGGTTTACCGGTTCCAAAAATTTATTCGACGGAACAAGCCGGCGTTCGCCGCAGGCACGACCGTCGTGACCGCGCTGGTTGCCGGGTTTGCTTTCTCCACCTGGTCTTTCTTGAACGAACAGGAGCATCGCCGGGGTGCCGAGCGGGAACGCCGCACTGCCGACCTCGAGCGCGCCAGCGCAGAACGCGAACGCCGTACGGCGGAAGAGCAGCGCGGGCTGGCGAAGGAGAACGAAGCGGCAGCGCGGCAGCTCCGTTATGTCTCCGATATCAACCTTGCCTACCAGGCGCTCATGGCTAACCAATTTGGGCGCGGGCGCCGGCTGCTGGATGCCCATCGACCGGGGAATGCGGAAGAAGCCGATCTCCGCGGATGGGAATGGCGCTGGCTTTGGCAGGAGCTCCGCGGTGAGGCCAGGGCGAGCCTGGCGCGCCGCCCGGTGGCACCCGCCAGCGTCAGCATCTCACCGGATGGCCGGCGTGTCGCGGTGGGGTGGGCCGATGGCCGGGTGGAAGTCTGCGCGGCAAACGGCGACACGCCTCCCCGCTGCTTGCAGGAATCCGGGCCACCGGCCCATGTCGCTTTTTCGCCCGCGGGGGCAATGATCGTTTTCGGATCAAGCGACGGCGTCGTAAAACGGTATGATCTCGACTCCGGCAGCGAACGCATCCTGTGCCGGCTGCCCGCCGCCGCGCATGACTTTTCTTTCTCACGCGACGGCGAAATCATGGCGGTGCTCACGCTTACCGGGAACGGGTCGCCTCCGCGGTGGGATCCGGTCGCGCGTGCGCAGGTCAGCGATGAACCGAAGGAGGAAACCGCGCTGATCGTGAATGTTGCCGATGGGAGAATCCTCCTCCAGGTTCAACTGCCGCGTGGCAGCTCCAGTTCTTTTAACAACGTGCGCGTCTCGCCGGATCATCAGCGGCTCTACGTGACGCATGGTGCCTTCCATGAACCGGGACTGCGTTGCGTTCAGATAGAGAACGGAAAAACGCTCTGGGAAAGGGCCGCACCGGACGGCCCCGCTGGCCGCAAACTCACCGGCTTCTCCGCGATGGATCTTTCGCCGGACGGACAGATCCTCGTCACCGCGGCTGGATATGAACAGCATGCGATTCAGCGATGGAACGCCGTCTCGGGCGAGCCGCTGGACGGCCCCCTGGACGCTCACAGCCTTTACGTGAGGCATCTCGCTTTTTCGCCGGACGGAGGCGTGCTGGCTTCTGGTTCTGCCGACGAGACGGTGCGTCTCTGGGATACCCGCTCATGGAAAGAGCACGCGGCCCCGCTGCGCGGGAATGGCGACGAAGTCGAAACGCTTTCATTCTCCCCCGACTCCCGGCGGCTCGTGACCGGAAGCCGCGATGGACAAGTGCTGACCTGGGATCTGGCGTCGCGCCAGCAATCCGGTGGCCGCCACCCCTTCCCGGAGAATACCCGCTTCGCATTCATCCTCCCGGGCGGGCGGCATGCTTTCGCGCAGAGGCTGGGGAGCGGATCGCTCATCCGATCGCTCTTCGACGTCCGGACGGGGAGCGTAACTTCGTATAACATGGAGATGCCCATGATGGGAATCTACGCGGGCCCAAACTACTTCGGATACGTGGATACTCCGCGTGATTTCCAGCTTTACGAATTCCGCGACGACGGCGCAGCGCTTCTCGCCGACTTGCCGCTGGGGCCGGATGTTGGGCCCATGCTGGCCTACTCGCCGGAAGCACGCCTGCTCGCGTGGGCGAAGAACCGCTCGCCAACGATCCATGTCACGTCCCTGGACGACCCTCACAAACAAACGGATCTGACCGCAGACGGTGAAGTCTGCATGCCCGCAAGCTTCGATACTGCGGGGAAATTCTTCCTTGGCGTGGCACCCGATGGCAGTGCCCGCGTCTGGGAGATCGCCAGCGGAAAGCGACTCCCCGCCGCCGAGGATTACATCTCGCCTTACGGCATGACCGTATTTGGTGACAGCCGCAATGCGCTGGGCAGCCAGGCCATCCGCCACTGGGTCACCAGTGCGACGCGTCCCCCCGCGACGCCGCGCCCCGTCCGCCGCACCGACCCCGCGCCGCCCGGATTCTGGCCGCCGGGCAATATCACTTGCCGCGCCTATTCTCCCGACGGACGCACCACCGCGCTCGCCACTGACCATGGCAGCGTGCTGATCTTCGATGCCGGCCGGCAGCAAAAGAAAGCAACGCTGCATGGCCGCGCTCATTCGATTTCTTCACTCGCATTCTCGCCCGATGGCCTCAGGCTCCTGTGCGGGAATGATGCCCTGTGGGACGTGGAGACTTGGGAAGAACTCCTGCCGCTTCCGGGAGAGGGTGCCTTGCACCAGGTCGCGCAAATCTCTGATGATGGAAACACGCTGCTCATCGGCTCATGGCATCGCCCCGGTGAGACGCAATGCTGGCACGCACCGACGCTGCAGGAGATTGCCGACGCGGAGAAAAATGGCAGTGGCTGGCCGCGGAGCGCGAAGTAAAAAACCGCGCAATCATGCGCGCGGAACGCCGCGCCCTGCTCCGCCGCTGGTGAGCGAAATGACGCAATCGAAAGAATTTTCACATTTCGTGTAATCCCCGCCGCCGATTCCTTCTTCAAGGAGTGAGCCGCAGTGTTTCAAAAAGGAAAACTCCATCAGAAAGCCAGAATTCGGGCACCCGGCGTCATGCGTAGAAACATAGAAGAAAACGATGAAACCAATGATCAGCCCGCTGCATCAAACTCCGAACGGAGGCCAAAGGACCGTTCTCCGGCGAGCGACACATCACCTGCCCCGATGGGTGACGACCATTATCGCAAAGGCGTGCTCCCCATTTGTCCACAGACCCGGGGAATTATCATATGTTTTTTGAATCTCCAGAAATTCGGAGCAGGCTCTGCGGGATGATAAACGGGCTGGTACCGCCGCCCCTGAGGGAAGATCTTTTGCAGGAAGCCATTGTGTATCTGTGGCACGCGGAGGAGGAGGATCCTGGCAGGGACGAGACATGGTATTTGCACGGCTGCCGCCTGCACCTCCAGAATCTGATGCGCCTTGGCCGGAGCGTGAATTCGTTCAAGCGCTCATGGGCCCAGGTTCTCAACCGGGAGGAAACGGTGGATGGGGTCCACTTCCCGACACAAGCCGAACCAACGGAATCCTTCCTCGACGACTATATCGTCGATGACTTCATCGCCAGGTTGGTCGAATCGCTCACGCCGCAGGAAATGAAAACACTGCTCTGCCTGATGGACGGATGGAGCGCCCGGGAAACCGCCAAACGACTCACGGTTTCCCACACCATGGTCAACCGGCACCGCTCCCGGATCGCCACGATGGCTTCAAAACTGGGAATTGCGCCCCCGCGAAACAGGGCTCCTTCGCAGTCGTGAGTCGTGAAGCCGCAAAACAACAGTTATTGTGGTTTCCATTTTTCGAGGCCAAACACTTTTACAGACACAAACTACGATCAAACGGCATCAATTCGAATTTCCAGAACACTTTTTAGCCGGGGGACGCCCGGGCCATCAGTTGTTTTTGGCAATTTCGACGCGGTTTCCCGACGGTCGAAAATCAAAACCTGGCACAGGAACTAAAATATGAGAGCACCCATCCTTTTTTCCATCGTATCGCTCGTCACCGCCAGTTGTCTCGTGTCGCCCCAGGGTGCCCGGGCCGCTGGCGAGTTGCTCACTTACTGGGATTTCAACGATTCCTCTGACGCCGGCCAGACGGTGGATGTTGTTCGCAGCGCGGTCGGCGAACTCAGGGAAGGAGCTGCTTTCTCACCGGATGGCGGAGGCGCCAGCGGACAGGCGGGTGACCGGTGCATGGACTTCGGCGCGGCGGCAGCGCCGACCTCGGTCTATGTTGCTGACGGATCCTTCTTCAACGAAGCAGGCGCGGTGGATCAATTGACTGTCGCCTTCTGGCAGCAGTTGCATTTTTCCCCGGTCGGCGTGGTGAATTCTTCTGCATTCTGGGCGGTTGCGCCCTCTCCGACGGCAATCAACCCGCGTGGCGCCCAGGCTCACACCCCGTGGAGCGATGGCGTGATCTACTGGGACACCACCGACTGCTGCGACTACGGGAGGAATCGGATCAGCCGAAGCATAAACGATCTCGATCCTGCGTTCGACTGGACCCAGTGGCACCATTTGGCCTTTACGAAGAAGGGTTCCATCAAACAAATCTGGGTGGATGGCGTGTTGTTTCACCAAGGGGTGAATACGGATGCGTTGCTGACGGACTTTACGGAGTTATGGATCGGAAGTGATCTATTTGGTCAAGGTCTTCGGGGGAAACTGGATGACTTTGCCGTGTGGAGCAGAGCGTTGACGGCCGGTTCCCTTGCCGCCCTCGCCGCGGGAGCCTCACCTCTCAGCCTGGAAACCTTCGACAGCGACGGCGATGGCGTCTTAGACAAGGATGACGACAACTGTCCGGATCTTTCGAATGCGAACCAGGAGGATTCCGATGGCGACGGGGCCGGCAACGCCTGTGACAACTGCCCCGCGGTGGCCAATCCCGGCCAGGCGGATACCGACCTCGACGGAGTCGGTGACGACTGCGACAACTGCGCCCAGGTTGAAAATACCGATCAGGCTGACGGCGACGGCGACGGCATCGGGGATGCCTGCGACAACTGCGTCCTGGTCCCAAACGCCGACCAGGCGGATAGCGATCGGATCACCAGCGCCAAAGTGGCCTACATTCACTCCTGCAGTTGTTGCGTCGATTATCTCAATAACTTCGGCCACCAGGTGCAGTATTTTGAAAATCCGGTCGGTCTGACCCTGAATGACCTGGCCGGTTTCGATGTCGCCTACGTCTCCTCCAATTGCTTCTTCAGTGAGCCCGAAAACATCGGCAATGTGCTGAAAGCCTTCGCCGATGCAGGCGGCGGAGTTGTGATCGCGCAGTTCAGCTTCCAGGACGGGATCGCTCTCACCGGTGGCATCATGGAGCCAGGTTATTCTCCGTTCACTCCCGGTCCCTTCTTCAACTCTTTCGACTATCTCGGACAGGTCCACGACGCCGCAAGTCCATTGCTCGAAGGCGTGAACCCCGCCAATGCCTACGGCTACTACCAGGCTGACGTCGGCCTCGATCCCGGCGCAACGCAAGTGGTGGACTGGAGTTCCGGGCGGCCCGCAGTGGCTTACAACACGCGGAGCGCTTCCAATGCCGTGGTCGGCTTGAATCTGTGGGCGCCCTACGTTTTCGCCGACCTGGAGCGACTGGTCTCCAATGCGATCCTCTTCAGCAAACGGGGTGACGGCTTGGGCGATGCGTGCGACCCCGATGACGACAATGATGGCGTTCCTGACGGCGAGGACAACTGCCCGACGGCAGGCAATGCGAACCAGGCGGACAGCGACGGCGACGGGCTTGGCGACAATTGTGACAACTGCCCCCTTGTCGCCAACGTCAATCAGGCGGACGCCGACGCCGACGGTGTCGGCGACGTTTGCGACCGCTGCGCGGGCCAGGATGACCGCCTCGATGGCGACGGCGACGGCGTCCCCGACGGCTGCGACAACTGCCCTAATACACCAACTCCGGATCAGACAGACACCGACGACGACGGCATCGGGGATGCCTGCGACAACTGCCCCGCGCTGGCAAGTCCCAACCAGGCGGATGATGACGGTGACGGCCGCGGGAATCTGTGCGACAACTGCCCTCTCAACTACAATCCCGGGCAGGAAGATACGGACGGCGACGGGGTGGCGGATGCGTGTGACAACTGCAGCGATGTCTCCAATCCTGGCCAGGAAGAAAGTGAGGGAAGTGGCAAGCCCGATTCAATCACCTTCGAGGTCTTGAACACCTACTACGGTTTCATCAGCACGTTCGAGTTTGAACTCAACGGCATTCCGG
>JANNVM010000828.1:0-3579 GCA_031414455.1 Verrucomicrobiota bacterium | reverse complement strand
CTGCCGGGCTTCGCCGATACGGCATGGCAGAGCGGCACTCTGGCGGCCGGATATGAGAGCGGCGCGGGCTATCAGGAACTTCTCGGTCTCGACATGCGGACGGCCATGCTGAGCATCAATACGAGTTGCTATATCCGGGTGCCGTTCACCGTCGCCAGCCCGGGCGATGCGCTCTCCCTCACCCTGCGGATGCGATACGACGACGGATTCGCAGTCTATCTGAACGGCACGCTGCTTTCCACAGCCTCGCGAAATGCCCCGGCAACGCTAACCTGGAGCACGGCCGCTGCCGCCAGCCATCCGGACACGGAGGCGGTCCTGTATGAGGACATTCCCATTTCACAGTATCTTGGTCTGCTGACTGCCGGCCCAAATGTGCTGGCGATCCACGGCCTCAACCAGACTGCCGTAAGCAGTGATTTCCTCATCGGCCCCCAACTGGTCCTGACCCGCGGTGCGTTCGCCAGCGGCTTCATGCCCGCGCCCACTCCAGGATTCGTCAACAGCTCCGGCGTGCAGGGATTCGTGAAGGACACAAAGTTCTCGGTGGACCGCGGATTCCACACGTCCCCCGTCAGCGTGATCATCACCTGCGAGACACCGGGCTCGGTCATCCGCTATACACGGAATGGCGACTCGCCGACGGCGACGAGCGGCTTCGTTTATTCCGCGCCGGTGGAGATCAGCACCACCACGGTGCTGCGCGCTGCGGCCTTTCTCACCGGCTTTCTGCCGTCGAATGTGGACACGCACACCTATCTGTTTCCGGATGACATCATCGTGCAGTCTGCGAACGGTGCCGCTCCCCCCGGGTGGCCTTCGGGATCGGTCAACGGTCAGCGCTTCGATTACGGCATGGATCCCGACGTCGTGAACGTGGCGACCACTCCCGCGACCATGAAATCGGCACTCCAGGCGATCCCCACGATTTCGCTGGTTACCGATCAACCTAACCTGACGGATGCCGCCACCGGCATTTACACGAGTCCGCAGAGCCGCGGCGAGGATGTGGAGCGCCCGGTTTCGATGGAGATCATCAATGACCCGCTGAATCCAGGGCCGGGCGGATTCCAGCAGAATGCCGGGCTCCGCATCCGGGGCGGATTCAGCCGCGATCCGGCAAATCCCAAACACTCGTTCCGCCTGCTCTTCCGCTCGTCTTACGGTAAAGGAAAAATGGACTATCCGCTCTTTGGGGCTGCCACGCCCACGGAGTTCGACGGATTCGACCTGCGCACGTCGCAGGACGCCTCATGGGCGTTTCTCGGCAGCGGAGAGAATACGTTTCTTCGCGATGAAGTTTCGCGCGTCACCCAGGTGCTCATCGCGCCCGGCTCCCGAAATCGCTATCTGCACGTCTATCTCAACGGCCAGTACTGGGGCCTCTATACAACCGACGAGCGGCCTAACAAAGGATACGGCGCGCAGTACTTTGGCGGCAAGGAGGATGATTTCGATGTGGTCAAAACATCGGGCTATCCCGGCGGCCACACCACGGAGGCCAGCGACGGCACGATGGCTGTTGGCAGCGGATGGCATCAGCTCTGGACCGGTGCGCGGGCGGTGCGCACGACACCCACCAACGCCAATTATTTCAAGCTCAGGGGCCTCGCCGCTGACGGCGTGACCCCGACCGCCGATCCCGTGGTGCTCGACGCCGTCAATCTTGCGGACTATCTGCTCGTGTTATTCTACATGGGCGGCAACGACGGGCCGGTCTCGGACTACGTGGGAGCATCCAACAACTGGTTCGGACTGCGCGACCGCACCGGTGCCGCCGGATTCCGCTATTTCATCCACGATTTCGAGCAATCGCTCGGCCTTGAAGCCGGCAACAACCAGCGTGTCGGCAGAGGCAGCCAGTTGCTCCCGTGGTCAAACACCGTCGCCGGAGTGAATGACTACACCCGGAGCAATCCGGAATTCATTCACGAGGACCTGGCATGGAATCCGGAATACCGCACGCTCTTCGGCGACCGCGCACACCGGCATTTCTTCAACAACGGCGTGATGACCGATGCCAATGTGCTTGCCAGCATGAGTGCCCTCTCCGCCATGATTGATTCCGCCATCTGGGGCGAGTCGGCGCGCTGGGGCGACTCGATTCGCAGCACGCCCTTCGTCCGGAGTGACTGGCTCGCGGCGAACAACCGGCTCTTCAATTTCATCCGGTTCGGCACCACCAGTGCGAGCGGCCCCGGCCGCGTGGTGGAACTGCTGCGGCAGTTGCGGGGATACGACGCGGCGACCAAGCCGCTCTATCCGCTGGTGAATGCACCGGTCTTCAGTCAGCACGGCGGCACCATTCCCGCGGGTGGAGGCAGCCTCACGATGACACAAACGAATACTGGCATCACGACACTCTACTACACCACGGACGGCACCGATCCCCGCATGGTTGGAGGAGGTGTATTACCCGCGGCACTAACTTATACTGCCGCGGTTTCCCTCACGGCCTGGACCACCACCGTGAAGGCCCGCGTGCTGCGCGGCGCCGACTGGAGCGCGCTCAATGAAGCCGTGTACTTCCGCAGCAGCCCGCCGCCGCTGGTGATCACCGAAATTCTCAGCAAGCCAGCAGCATCCACTCCGGCGGAGGCGGCCGCGGGATTCACTGACAAAGACGATTTCGAATTCATCGAACTGATGAACACCGGCACCGAACCACTGAATCTGCGCGACATCCGATTCACTCAGGGCGTGAACATCACCTTCTCCGATGTCACGCTTGCAGCCGGAGAGCGTGCCGTGGCGGTGCGCCACCTCGCCGCCTTCCACCAGCGTTACGGCAACGGTCCGCGCGTCATCGGAACCTTCGTCCTGAATCTCGATGATGGCGGCGAGCGGCTCGCCCTGACATCCGCATCGGGCGCGGTCCTCACCGATTTTTCCTTCGACACCGCCGCTCCATGGCCCGTCGGTCCGGCGGGTTCCAGCCTCGTCCTCCGGGCACCGGATCTCGATCCCGCCATCGCCCTGAACTGGCGAACCAGCCTCGTTAGCGGCGGCAGTCCTTCCACCGCGGAAGGCACGACCTACGCCGCATGGAAAGCGGTCAACGGCATCACGGACGACACCGCCGATAACGATGCCGACGGAATGAACCCGCTGCTGGAATACGTCAGCGGCAGTTCCCCCGCTCTCGCCGACACCGGCCGGGATCCCGCGGTAACCGTGTCGAATAATACGGCGTTCCTGAGCTATCGTCACGCGCTGGAGGCCGACGACGTGACCGCCACCGTCATGCGGAGCAGCGATCTCTCCCAATGGACACCGGCCAGTATCGAACCGGTCTCGGCCGTGGCCGGCGCCGACGGCAGTGAGGTCATCACGGTGCGTCTCGTCGAGCCGCCCGGCGGCCGTTTCTTTCTAACGATTCACTGGCAGGTCCGGCCCTGAGTTCCCCCGGAACAAGTGCGGTGGCGACAGTCTGATCGAGGCGGACGCCTGATTTCTGATCAGTGGGCGAACCTGGCGTCCAAAGCCTGAGAGACTGAAGCCCACGGATCTGTTTAGCGCCCCCGGCAGGGGGCAAAGATGGTAGCCGGGGGTGGAGCGAGGAACGAGCGGAACCCCCGG
>JANNVM010000827.1:0-2990 GCA_031414455.1 Verrucomicrobiota bacterium | reverse complement strand
GTCGAAGTCGAAAAGGTTGTGGTCAATTTCCACACCGTTCCGTACGAACTCGATGGAGTAGCCGTCGCGGAAATAGTTGTGGTGGATGTGAAAGGTGCGCCCGCTTTTCGGCACCGGGCCGCCCGCGTGTTTCGGGATGCTGACCGCGGAGAGCAGGATGTTGTGGTCAATCTCCACATCTTCATCGCCCTCGAACGGCAACTCGATGGAGAAGCCCGCCTCAATGGTGTTGTGATGAATGTGGACGCGCCGCGCCTCCCGTCCTTTCACACCGTAGTAGTGCTCGTTGGGTGCCTTCTTCGTGACGAGGAATCGGTTGTTTGAGATTTCCGTATCGCTCATCCAGATCGCGAAAATGCCGCCGCCGGTGAGACCGCCTTTCACGCCCGGCTTGCCCTTTTCCCACCGCTGTCCAGCGTCCATAAAAGTGCAGTCGTGTATCTTCGCCTTTTTCATGATGAAGGTGCGGATGCCGTTATACATGAAGTCCGCGATACGCAGGTCGTGAAGGTGCAGCCCTTCATTCGCCCATCCGAAAATGGCCCCGTGCATCCGCGGCCCGGTGAGCGTCATGGCGGAGACGGTGATGTCCTTCGCATCGTTTGCGCAACGGATGAGGTAGCCGGTGCGGTCGAACATTTCATGATTCGTTTCCGAGTCCGGCAGCGTCGCGGGATTCGCCTGCCACGTCTCTGCGTGCGTGAGGATGGTCTTGCCGATGCCCGCGCCTTCAAGCTTCACGCCGGTTTTCAAATCCAGCGGCCGGGTGAGTCGGAATGTGGCCTCTGCGAGTTCGATGACTTCCCCGCTTTTCGCTTCGGCAACAGCAGCGACGAGCGCCTCCACGGAAGTGACAAGCTGCGCGGTAACGGGAGTCGCCAACGCGAGGAGAGCGGAGAATGGGATGAAGAGGGATGATTTCATGGTTAGTAATGCAGGGTCACGACTTCGTGGATGTCTTCGACGCGCAAGATGACTTTGTTGACGCTCTCTTTGATTACGGTGGAGGAGTTCAAGACCTTAGCATTCTTCAGAGGTTCCTGCGTGACGATGCCGGCGCGTGGTGCGGTGGGGCTTGAGCAACTCCCCGGATCGGGCGCGCGGCCGTCGCCTGGCAGGTCGTTGCGGAACCCTTGACGGGGAAGGGCCAGTCGCGCGGCAGGTCGCCGGTCCGCTCTGGCAAGGTAGTAAAGCCCGGCACCACGGTTGCGGCCAGAAGCAGACGGGATGGAAAATGACGTTCAGGGATGCCCTTCCCGTCCGCTCTCAATGCCGCTGGTGCCTGTAAACCCACACGCGATCGGTCATGCCTCCGTGAACGACCAGCACATTCAGACGCGGGTCGAAATAGCCCTTGGGCTGGGCCCAGTATTTGCCCGCTCCGTAGTCGGACGGCGGACATCCGTCGCCATGGGGCGTCACTAGTTCCCACTTGTTCGTGGTCAGTGAGAATGCAGCCACCCGGCCTTCTTTATTCCCATCGGTCAGCAGAAATACATCGTTGATGCTGTCGTAAGCGAACATGGTTTTCGCGTCGTGGCACTCCAGCGGGATTTGATCATTGAGGCGTGACCACTCGTTCTTCACGATGTGATATGCGAACGTCGAGGTGCCGATCACTGCGACCATCTGTTTGTGTTTGGGGCTGTAGGCAGTCTGTTGCTCCTCGGTCGGCGCCACCTTGTCGCGAAGCACGAGAGTGTCGATACTCCTCCCGCCGTTGGGTTTGAGTTCCGTCCAGTCATTGGTCACCACGTCCCATGACCACATGCCATAGGCATGCGGCGAGACGTTTTGAGCGGCCACGTAATAGAGCACCCGTTTCAGGTCGGGGATGTAGCACATCGTGGCTCCCATCCCTTCCATGTCGGGCATCGCGCCACTGGCCGGACGTTTGTGAATGATCCACTGCTTCGTGAAGGGATAGAACATCCAGATGCTGCTGTAGGACTTGTCAATCATCCGATCAACTTCCGCCAGGGGGACGCCGGTGTAGAGGCTCTGCAGCACTGCCGAATCAGTCGGGGAGGCACCCGTGCCATGAATCATGACGCGGCGGTTGGGTTCGTAAACCAGCGTGTCCCATGTATGCACGGGGAGTATCGGCCCGCCATGCGTGGTCGTGAAGTGGCCGTCCTTGAGAATCACGTTAGCCTTCCACCAAGGACGCACTTCCTCGAATCGTTTCCGTTCGTCATTGGTCATTGGCTGATCAGGATTCGCGCGCAGCCGCCTCGCGAGGAACAGCAGCACGTCCTTCATCGGTCCGTGGTTGCCGCCATCGGGTTCAAAGATTGTGTGCCAGGTGTTCGATCCGAGGTGGTATTCCCAGACGTCGTTCGAGCGAATGGTTTGATGATCGCCCCCATGATAGAGAGCCGTCTGCCGGTCGGGGGCGTAGGCCATCCGCATCGTGTAACCACGCGTCACCGGCCCGTTGGTCTGGCAGCCGTAAATTTCGCTCTTCGCATCCACCGCGAATTTGGGAAGCGTCAGCGCAGAGCGGTCTGCCAGGTTCGCAATCGCCTGAATGACTGTGGGGTCATCAAGGTAGGGCAACGGGGCCGGGGCCGCTGCCGCTGCCGATTTCTTCAACGGTGGCACCACCGGACCCGTGCCTTGTGGCTTGTTTGAGCCAGGGCGCTCAATCTTTTTCGCTCCAGCGGGGAGCCTGGCGGCATCAAAGATCAGCAACTTACCGTCGGTGAGCGGCTTGATGCGCAGATCCTTGACCTGGACGCTGTTGGGATTGCCGCCATGAAGTTGAATGGCCAGGAGTCCTTCCAAGGCGCGGCCTTTCTCGTCATGATCGATCAGCTCAGACGTGACCTCGCCGTTGATCTTGTGAATGAGATGATTCCCCCGTGCGATGACAGTGTATTCATTCCACTGCGAGACATCCACTTTCACCGGAACATGCTCACTGAGCAGCCACAGCGCACCACCCGGGTCGAGCATGACGTTACTGCCATTGAGTCCAAAGATGCCGC
>JANNVM010000826.1:0-1650 GCA_031414455.1 Verrucomicrobiota bacterium | reverse complement strand
CACCGCCGTCCAACTGTTAGAAGCAGGATCGTAGCGCCCTCCGGCGTTCGAATGATTGACGCCGACGACTCCTCCCCAGACGATCATCTCGCTGCCAGTCCACACCGCCGTGTGATCGACGCGCGCGGCGGGCGCGCCGGTGGTGCTCACGGCTGTCCAACTGTTCGACGCCGGATTGTAGCGCCCTCCGCTGTTCAGATAGGTGCTGCTGCTGTGGCTGTATCCACCCCAGACAATCATCTCGGTGCCCGTCCACACCGCCGTGTGTCTCCCGCGCGCGGAGGGTGCGCCGGTGGTGGTCACCGCCGTCCAACTGTTGGTCGCCGGATTGTAGCGCCCGCCGTCGTTGAAAACCACGTTGCCCGTTGCAAATCCGCCCCAGACTATCATTTCGCTGCCTGTCCAAACCGCGGTGTGATACCAGCGCGGGGCAAGGGCCGGTTTACTGCGCTCCTGCCAGAAATCCGCCGCCCGCACCGGGCTGAACAGGACGGAGGCTATGAGCGCCGTGCAGAAGAGGGTCGCAAACACATGGATGTCGGTTTTCATAAAATGCGTTCGAAGTTTAGGATGAGGCGCGGTTTCCAGGGCGTTGTCAGTATCCGCTTTGGAGTAAAGAGGAAACGGCGGCGGGCGATTACAGGAAAATTCGCAGATTTTTACGCCGAGGCTGCGACCGGGTGCCCGATCGAGGGCGCCGAACGCCCGGGGGTTGGCCATATCAACCAGGTGGGGCGAATGCTGCGTCTGAGCCCACCATAGATGGGCGGAGGGGGTGCGGAGCCGGTGGGAGTGGCGAACCTTTGGGTGAGCCGACTTTCCGTGGCGTGAGCCAGTACAATCGATTTCCAATGGCGTCGAATCCGTCGTGTGATGACTCTCGCCGCGGTGTCGGTGTCAGTCGTTCGCCCCGCTCCGCGCCTCTCCGGCGTTAAGGCACCGGCCTGCGAGAAGTGGGCTCAGACGCAGCGTTCGCCCCACCTGGTTTAGGTTCCCGCCTCCGGCGGAGACAGCAGTCCAGGGCCTGCGGCGGCCACGACACGCACGCCTTCCGCCACCCGTGAAGTTCCTGTGCCACGAAGCGACAAGCCAGAGTCACGGCGCGGCCTGAACGCGGTAGAAGCGCTTTGTAATCCCGGCGGCAGGGGCTCCAACAGAAAAAAACTTGTCGGTGCCGTCCCCAGGGATGGAAGGCAGGCCGGAAGGTGTCCATGTGCCGCCAGCAAGAGTGTCCGAGCGCCAGAGGGTATAGGTGCGGCCGATTCGGCTGGGGAACTTGAGGATGAGGTTTCCATTGTCGTGGACCATGTCGGTTATACGGAAGACTCCACCATCCGGCGTGTAGCTGAAAGTGTCGTTGAATTTCACGGTGCTGGGGTAGGCCGCTGTGCCGCCCCAAACAATCATTTCAGTGCCGGTCCACACTCCCGTGGGGACAGATCGAGCGGAAGGCGCTCCGGAGGCGGTCAGTATCGTCCAACTGTTCGCCATGGGATTATAGCGCCCGCCAGTGTTCAGCACCGTATTGCCGCCGCTTCCTCCCCAGACAATCATTTCTGAGCCCGTCCACACTGCCGCGTTGCCGGCGGACCCGGGCGGTGCGCCTGTTGTTGCCATATCCGTCCAATTATCGGCCGCCGGATTATAGCG
>JANNVM010000825.1:0-1592 GCA_031414455.1 Verrucomicrobiota bacterium | reverse complement strand
GCCCGCCATCCGGCAGGATGCGGTAGAACGCCATGCGCTTAATGTCGAGGGCCCCACCGGAGAACACGGCCAGATAGGGTTCCGCAGCACGCACGGTTCCGTCGAATTCCCGCAACGCATAGGCCGGGATCACCACGAGATCGACGACCCGTTCCGGAATCTCCACTGTCTGCCGCGCGGCCATGGAACCGTCCGGCATCAGTTCAAACGACCGGACGGCTCCGGTGATCGAGGTCGTGCGGTCGAGGGCGTAGATGAATTTCCCCAGCATGACGACGCCGGCCCCGCTGGTCAGCGGACTGCCATCGACTGTCAGGGCGGGCGGCGCGGCGAATTCGATGGCATAGGACGCGACGATCGGCCCGTTGCCATTGCCGGGCACCTGATTCACCCGGTCGGTTCCGAAGACGATTGTCAGGGCGGTGGCATCCGGGGACTTTACCAGATAGTGAACGATCAGTTCGCGGCGGTCCGGCGAGGGCTCGACACCGGCGAGGGCGAAATCGGATGAAGGCCCGAGCGTGATCCAGCTCAGGTCTGTTATGTCCCCGGGTTCGAGCGGCGTGCTGAAGCGGAGGCGAATCGGCGTGCCCGGCGACTGTCCGGTGGCGCCATCCGGAGGCCATGCGGAGGAGAGCCGCCGCGACGAGGCCTCGCCTCCACCGGCGGCCGGGCCTCCAAAGACCACCACATGTGTCAGGGTGGTGAGATTGCCCGCGGCATCGGTTGCCCTGATCCGGTAAATAGCGCTGCCCTGCTCCGTGGCCTGCACCCGAAAGCGCGACTGGAGTCTGTTGGCGGCCGGGCGTGTTTCCTCGAGAAGTGCCGGAGGCCTGACCAGCAGGATGTCCTTGAGAATGCCGTCAGTCGTTCCCAAAAAGGCATCGCGTTCGATGACAAAGCTGGTGATATCGAGATCGTCCGCAGCTGCAACGGTGAGGACTGTTCCGTCGCTGGCACCGGTGCCGCTGGCGGCCCTCACCGGGGACTGAGCAATAGAAAGCTCCGGCGCGGCATTGTCTTCGATATCAAGTACTACGGGAGCCGGTTGACGGAAAATCAGGGTTGTCCGGGCCACCACTTCTCCGGTGGGGATGCCGGTGCTGACAGCCCGCTGGAAGGGAAACCGGGGGTGTGTTGAGACGAGGCGGCGATTGAATGAGGTTGGCATGTTGAAGGCGAAACGCCCCTGCCCGTCCGACATGGAAAAAGTTTCGCCCCGCCGAAACAATCCCGGAGAACCAAGCTCATTGGCGCCGAGGCCGGTATCCAGCCTGACAAATGCCCCGGATAGCGGCGTCCCGCCGTTCTCCTCCAGCGTCTCCTGATGACGCAGCATCACCACTTTGCCGGCCACTTTCTGACCCTGAACCGCCAGCACCAGCACCGGGACAAGAAATGCATGTTGGCTGATTGCGGAGCCAGCCACCCCGAATCCAGCGGTGAACGTGCGGTTGAGTGTGTCCGTGATACCGCTCTGGCGGCGCTGCTCGTTAAGCTGGCGCAGCAGCAGGCCGATGAATGGCGGCGAGCGGGTCTCCAGCCGGCCGGCTCCGCCGTCCGGAACAAATGTCATGGCGTCAATCACCTGG
>JANNVM010000824.1:0-3596 GCA_031414455.1 Verrucomicrobiota bacterium | reverse complement strand
CGCGTCCCGTAGATGATTCACCCCATGCCCCGCGTCCTCGTCCCCGAACTGCTCGATTCCCTGCCCGCGGACCATCCCGATGCCATCGCCAGCCGGCGCGACCTCCGCTTTCTCAATGCCGTCATGGGAAACTTTCGCTGGCTGGAACAACAACTGGCTTCCTGCGCAGGCTCAGACGCATTGATCGTGGAAATCGGAGCTGGCGACGGAGGACTCGCACGCCGGGTGTGCGCACGGAACCCTGGCATCGCGGCACGCTATCATGCGCTCGACCTCGCCCCGCAGCCCGCGGCATGGCCCGCGGTAGCGACCTGGCACCAGGCCGATCTTTGGAGTGAAGCCGGAGCCGCGCTGCTGAACCGCGCCGGGATCCTCGTCGCCAATCTCGTGCTCCATCACTTTGACGACGAAGCCCTGCGGCAGCTCGGCTCGCTGCTCACCAATTGTCAAGCCGTGCTCGCCTGCGAACCCTGCCGGAGGGAACGCCATGTCTGGCAGGGACGACTCCTGTTCCCCTTTCTCAACAAAGTCACCCGCTATGACATGGTCGTCAGCATTCGCGCCGGATTTCGCGGCCACGAACTCGCCGCGGCACTGGGCCCGGGATTTGCAGGGCAGGAAATACCGGCATCCGAAACCCCGCTCGGGGCGTACCGTTTCTTACTCCGCCGCAACTCCCTATGAATCCCTCCCCATGAACCAGCCAGTGGACATCGCAGGCGGCGGCGTGGCCGGATTGGCCCTCGGTCTTGCCCTGCGGCGGGCTGGTGTGCCCGTGCGCGTCCATGAAGCCGGCACCTATCCGCGGCACCGGCTCTGCGGCGAATTTTTGTCAGGGTCGGGGATGGAGGAATTTGCCGCGCTGGGGCTCGACGATTTTCTAAAAGAATGTCCTGAGCTTCATGACGTCGTTTGGTTCTCCCATAACCGGCTCATCCTTCACAGGGAACTGCCCGCACCAGCGCGCGGTCTCTCCCGCTGGCATCTCGATGCCGAAATGGCCGCACGACTTGCCGCGCAGGGAGGCGAAGTGCGTTGTGGTGAACGCATCAGCAGTCCTGACAGCAGGGAAGGCTGGGTTCTCGCCACCGGCCGGGCGCGGGCGGAGGCATCGCCGTGGTTCGCTCAGAAGGAGCACTATCAAAATTTCGAAATGCACGCCGGGCTCGAAATGCACCTCGGTCATGGCGGCTACGCCGGCATCGCCTCCATTGGAAAAGGTAATGTCAACGTCTGCGCCATGCTCCCGGCTGCCCTTGGAAAATCCAATTCCCCCGCGTTGGCGGACCGGCTGCGCGCCTGCGGCATGTCCGCTCTCGCCGAACGTCTGGAAGCGGCCCAGGCGGTTCCGGCCTCGCGCTGCGGCGTCTCTCATTTTCTGACAGGCTGGCAGACTCCGAACGGTGGCACCCTGCGCCTCGGCGACCATGCGGCCGTGATTCCGCCGTTCACCGGACACGGCATGAGCATGGCCATCCTCGCCGCGCTTGAGGCCGCGCCGCACCTCACCGCATGGTCCACTGGGCAGCTCGCCTGGAGCGACACCGTGCGGTCCATCCAGTCCGCCCTGCGCCGCAAATTCCGCACCCGGCTCCGCTGGGCGGCCTGGCTTCACCCGTTCCTCCTTCGCCCGTCCGGTCAGCACCTTGCGCGGCTGCTGGCGCGGAGCGGGCTCCTTCCCTGGCAATGGCTCTATCAAAGAGTGCGCTGACAACTTTTCCCATGTACCTCCACTCCATCTCACCGGCATGGCCGGCCCACAAGGTTACACAGACCGAAGCCCTCTCCCTGCTCTCCTCCTCACCGGTCTGGGAGAAACTGCGCCTCCGATCCCGCAGTCTCGTGAAGAATATCCTCACCGGAGACTGCGGCATTTCACAGCGGCACTCCTGCAGCACCGACGTCGCCGCGATGCTCAGCGCCGCGCCGCATGATCTCGCAGCCATGTTTGAAAAGGAGGCACCCGCCCTTGCCGCGGATGCGCTGCGTGCCGCCCTCCACTCCGGAGGTGTCAGGGCGGAGGAACTCGATGCCCTCTTCATTTGCACCTGCACGGGATATTTGTGCCCCGGCGTCACCAGTCACGTCGCAGAGATGCTTAATATGAAACCGGACGCCGTGCTGCACGATCTCGTGGGGCTCGGCTGCGGTGCCGCCATTCCTGCAATGCGCGCCGCCAGTCATTTCCTGGCTGCGCATCCGGACGCGACGGTTGCTGTCGTGGCGGTCGAGATTTGCAGCGCTGCCTTCTACGTGGACGACGATCTTGGTGTGCTGATGAGCCTTTGTCTTTTCGGCGACGGTGCGTGCGCCACACTCTGGCGCGGAAAACAGGAACACGCCGCCACCCACTGGCGCGCGCACGGCTTTCGCTCGCTCCACCAGCCGGAGCACCGCGAAAAGATTCGCTTCGTGAACGCCGGCGGCCGCCTCCGCAATCAACTCCACCGCAGTGTCCCCGGCCTCGCCGCCGCCGCGGTGAAACAACTCCACGATGCCGATCTCGCGGCGGGCATGCCGCCTGAGTCCCGTATCATCGCCCATTCCGGAGGCCGCGATGTCATCCTCGCTCTCCGCGACGTCCTGCCAGGTCACGCCCTGACAGAAACCGAAAACGTCCTCCGCTCCTGCGGCAACATGAGCAGCCCCAGCGTTCTCATCGCTCTCAACGAAGCGCTCCAGTCCGCTGTCCGTGATCCGCTTTGGCTCACGGCTTTCGGCGCCGGCTTCTCCGCTCATTCCTGCCGGCTCGAGCACGACTAACCTTACTGCTCCTCGTCAATCCGCTCGTCGCGCTGATAGATGGGCAGCTGGCGCGCGGGGACTGTAAAAGCCAGGATCAGCATCGTGGTGCCATACACTTTATCGAGCCGGTTGTCCTTCCATGAACCGTCGTCCTCCTGCTTCTCAAGGTAGTAGGGATACATCCAGTTCGCGTAGGTTTTCCAGTACTTGCCGCCGAGCTGGAACATGCCCTGGGCGTTGTAGTAGTTGCCGTAAGTCTCGAACTCCGCCTGCGGCAGCCGGGTGTGGTTCTCCAGGATCCATTCGCCGGCTTTGATGTTCTCCTCCGAACCGTGGCGGCCGCAAAGTTCAAGGCACAGCAGACCGGCACCGGTGAGCGATTCCTTGTGCTGATGCGGATCCATGTAGCCGAAGTGGCCCAGCTTGCGCTCGAAATTCTGGTGGATGTATTTCACCGCCGCCTCGATCGCCTTCGGCGGCACCGGTGCCCCGTTCAGCCGCGCCGAACGCAGCGCCATCAGCGCCCAGCCGCTGCACGAAAGATCGCTGTCATTCGATCCCGGGTGGTAGCGCCAGCCGCCCTGATGCTGCTCGCTCTTCTGGACAGCCTGCGCGCGGAGGAGCAGGTTGATCGCCTTCGGCAGCTTCTCGTCGATCTGCTTTTGCCGCGCGGCATCAACCATGCCGGAAACCTCGGACATAAAGAGCGTGCTGATATTGTGAGCATACATCGGACCGTTTCCATGGTCGCCGCTGTCAATGAGCCCGTCGCCGTTCGTGTTCTTCAGCGCATAATCAATGCGCCGGTTGATGGCCTCGCCATACCGCCCCACGCCCGGCGTGTGCCCTTT
>JANNVM010000823.1:0-4904 GCA_031414455.1 Verrucomicrobiota bacterium | reverse complement strand
GGGAATTCTTTGCGGATGACCTGGGCGATTTCCATGACCATGCGAAGGGCGATGGGCCGAATCGCTTTCGACGAATAGCCGCCGGGCGTGGTGTAGCCTTCGACGTTAGGTTCCGGGCGCAGCGTGTCGAGATTGACGCTGCAGACGCTGCGAATGGTGTTGATTGCGCTGATGCCGGTGACGCCGGCGCGAAGGGCGGCGCGGCTGGGGTCTTCGATATGGGTCACGTTCGGTGTCATCTTCGCCCACACAGGTTTCGTTGCCGCGCTCATCACCCAGCCGCTGACCTCCTCAAGGATCGCCGGATCCTCGCCCATCGCCGCACCCATCTTGCGCTCGGGCAGGCCGTGCGGGCAGGAGAAGTTGAGTTCAAACCCATCCACGCCCGCGGCCTCACAGCGCTCAATGATTTCGATCCATGCGTCCTTGCGGTACTCTTCCATCACCGACGCAATGAGCACGCGGCCGGGGAACTGGTCTTTGCATTTCCTGAACTCCTCCTCCCAGATTTTGAACGGCCGGTCGCTAATGAGTTCAATGTTTTCCCAGCCGATGACCTCTTTGCCGTCGCCGGCCATCAACTTGGAGTAGCGCGGGGTCACATTGACGACCTTCGAGGCGTCGAGGCTGACCGTTTTGGCAATGACCGCACCCCAGCCCTCCTTGAATGCCCGGGTGATGACGTTGAGATTCGTCCCCGGCGGCCCGGAGCCGATCACGAACGGATTGGGCAGTTTGAGACCGTCAACGGTCGTGGCGAGAGTGGGCATGGCGTTTTGGGTTCGCTGCCATAGTAGCCGCGGAGCCGGTCCCGCCACCGAATTTCCTGCCGTTCCGGCGGCGGCCTTCCCTAGTATTTTATGGTAATTAGTATTTTTATTGAAATACAGCTTGATCTTCCGTTCCGAGAATTGTAACCTTTATGAAATTTCTACCTTTCATATCATCCAACATCACCAGACCCGGCGTTTGCCACCATTAACCGACCAAACCGATACCCCAAACTCCACGCAGCAATGAAAACCCACCCGTCACTCCACCAGACCACTCTGTATTCCGCGGCGCTCACGCTGCTGGCAACCCTTGCCATATCTCCAAAGGTTGAGGCGCAATCTGCCTCGACCGTGCGGTCGTCTTCGCCCCAATCTCTGGTGAATGCAGACCCAAACTACGATGCGGTGCGGGAGAGGCTTGTTAATCAGACCTCCGGCGATGTGACCTTCGACCGGGCCTCGCTCAGTACGGTGCTCCGAATGCTCGCTACGAAAGCGGGTATCAAATGGCTCTCCGCCCAGCAAAACAAGGACTGGGACAAACAACTGGTGACGCTCAGCATGAATGCCAGCCCGTTCGCCGCCCTTGAGACCATCGCCGACGAGTATGGCATTGCTCTCGTCTATGACCGCGGCGTGTGGCACATGCGCCCTTACGACGATGCGGAACTGATCGCGCGGACTTACGTTATTAAATACAACACCGCTGAGAAAACCGAAGACGACGGTAACGGCGGTGATTCGTCGGGTGGCGGTTCGATGAGCGGTGGTGGAATGGGTGGCGGCGGTGGATTCGGCGGCGGCGGTGGTGGTGGCGGCGGATTCGGCGGCGGCGGCAGCAGCGGCGGCGGCGGCGGCGGCGGCGGATTTGGTGTCGGCATGGACCTGGGCTCAACCGGCACCGCTTTCAAAGTGGAAGCGAAAGCGCTGGTGGAAAATGTTGAGAAGCTGCTGGGTGTCGGGACGACCGGCATTTCGGCCAACGTGGCCGAAAATTTTACGGTGGATGGATTCTCCAACGCGCCAATGCGCCTTACGGCGGCGCCCAAGTCGGGTGACGGGGCAGCGACTGGTGCTGCGGAATCCAAGGAGCCGACGGTCGTTTGGAATTCCGACGGCAACACTCTCTTCGTTGTCGCCACCCGGCAGCAGCATCAGATGGTCGGTGCCTACATCGCCACGCTGGACACTCCGCAGGCCCTCATTGCGGTGGAATTCAAATTCGTCGAGACCACAAGGGATCCCAAAAGTCAGCTCGGCATTGACTGGTCAGGCACCCTTGATGGCGGCTATCCGCTCAACGTCACCGGACTCGAAACCCCGCTGGATCTCAACAATCTGAGCGCGACGCAGTGGCCCTCCGCCGCCGTCCTGACGCCTGGCGATCTGAACGTGAAACTCAATTTTCTCCTCAAGGACCGCGACACCAGCACCGTCAGTTATCCACGCGTGCTGACTCTCAACAACCGTTCCGTCTCCATGCGCAGCGTTGTCAACTTCCCGGTCCTTGCCGCCAGCAGCACCGTCTCCGCCGGCACCGGCACCAGCAGCAGCCAAGTCGCCTTTATGCCCATCGGCACTACGGTGAACATCCTTCCCAAGCAGATGGGTGACTGCGAGGTTCTCATGCAGACCAAGATCGTGGTCGCCAACGTCATCGGCAGTGAAGTCATTGACGGCAACACCTACCCCGTCCCGAGCAGCCGCGTTTACACGTCCCCGCTCAAGGTCAAGTCAGGCTACACTGTCGCCATCGCCGGTCTCGACGAAGCCACCGATACCCGATCCGGCACCGGCGTCCCCGTTCTCAGCCGAATTCCCGTACTCGGTTGGGCATTTAAGAACCGCTACAAAGACCGGACGCGGAAAAATCTGATGATCTTCATTACCCCTACCATCATCACCCCCAACGGCCGCGGCATTAGCGAGACTCCGATCTCGGAAGTCCCCCGGTATTACGACGACCAGCCCCATGACGCCCCCACCTTCCAGCCCAACGGCGCTCTCACCGGCGGTCCCGCCGGCCTTGGTACTGCCATCCTCTGGGCCGACCGCGAAGAGCGCCGCCTCCGCATGATTTGTGAAGAAGGCCGCGGCACGAAAGACGTTGCCCAGCAGATCTCCAATCTCGGTGGCACCGTCGGTCACCTTCAGTCCTATGCCTCTGCGGTCGCCGCGCAAAATCCGTCCGCCGGCGAAACCATGGCCCTTCGCCTTTATAACCTTGATCAGATCAGCCGCCGCTCGGCGGGTTTGAAGAAAACCTACTTCAAGAACATCGTCGCCACTCCGGGCATCTGACCGCACACCGGAGGGAGTTCGCCCCTGCTATCATCGCCCGCTTCTCCATAAGGGAAGCGGGCGATTTCCGTTTAACGGCCCGGACCTCCCTTGATAAGCGGTCCTCGCGTGGGGGGGAGCCGCAAACGCGGGGCCGCAGGCATGACGGGGCCGCTCACAGTGCGGTCATGCTCCTGCGCCTTTTCCCGTTCCTCTGCCTGGTCTCGCTCCTGTCCGCTGCGCCGCTGGCGGGGCGGCGGCCGAATATCATTCTCCTCATTACCGACGACCAGGGTTACGGGGATCTCTCGTGCCATGGCAATCCTGTGTTAAAAACGCCCAATTTGGACCGGCTGCACCGCGAGGGAGTGCGGTTCCGCGACTTCCAAGTGAGCCCGACGTGTGCACCGACCCGGGCGGCGCTGCTCACAGGGAGGCATGAATTCCGCAATGGAATCACGCATACGATCCACGAGCGCGAGCGCCTCACACCGGATGCGGTGACGCTCGCGCAGGTGCTGAAGCCAGCGGGTTATACCACGGGAATTTTCGGCAAGTGGCATCTCGGTGACGAGCCTGACCGCTGGCCTGACAAACGGGGCTACGACGAGATGTTCATCCACGGCGCGGGCGGCATCGGGCAGTCGTATCCGGGCTCGTGCGGCGATGCGCCGGGGAATTCGTATTTCAGTCCGGCCATTCTCCATAACGGGAAGTTCGAGAAGACGGACGGCTACTGCACGGATGTGTTTTTCAGTCAGGCGATAAAGTGGATCGGCGAGGTGAAGGGGAAGCAGCCGTTCTTCGCCCACATCGCGACGAATGCACCGCACGCGCCGCTGGACGTGAAGCCGGAAGATGCGGCGCGCTACGCCGGCAAAGTGCCGGAACAGACGGCGAAGTTCTTTGGCATGATCGCCAACATTGACGACAACACCGGCCGCCTCCTCGCGAAGCTAACCGAGTGGGGAATCGAGCGCGATACCCTGGTGATCTTCATGAACGACAACGGAGGCACGGCGGGCGTGAAGCTGTTCAATGCCGGGATGCGCGGCGCGAAGGTGACGCCATGGCAGGGCGGCGTGCGTGCGGCGAGCTTCTGGCGCTGGCCGGGCACGCTCACGCCGGGTGATGTGGACGCGCTGGCGGCGCACATTGATGTGCTGCCCACCCTCGCGGAGATCACGGGTGCGACACTTTCTGACAAAGTGACGAAGCAGGTCGAGGGCCGCAGTCTGGTGCCACTCCTGGAGAACCCGCAGGCCGCCTGGCCGGACCGCACGCTGGTGACGCACGTGGGCCGCTGGGAACGGGGTGATGCGGCGGAGGCGAAGTATTGGGGCTGCGCCATTCGCAACAGCCGGTGGAAGCTGGTGAATATGGAGAAGGAAAAGTCCTGGCAACTCTTTGATCTGAAGAACGACCCCGGCGAGAAGCAGAACCAGGCGGCGGCGCAGCCGGCCGTCATGGAGCAGTTGATGGCGGAATACGAGGCGTGGTGGACGAGTGTGCAGCCGCAGTTGGTAAATGAGGCGGCGGTCATTCCCGCGGAGAATTCCTTCCGTACGCTCTACCGGGAGCAGTTTGGCGCAAAGTAAGGACTAACGCTCCGGCATCCGCACCAGCGATACCGGAAGCACCTCGCGGTTGATGACGTCACCTTTCCGGGGATCCCGGGAGGCGATGCCTTCCGCGGCGTCCTGCATGCGGGCCATAACATCTGCGGTGAACCACCACGGCCCCATCGGTCCGTATTTTCCGGTGCTGTTGCCTGTTCGATAGAGCACGGTGCCGGCAGTGATGGTGATGAGCCGGGGACTGATGATGCCCCCGGCGGCGGCGGTGAAATCG
>JANNVM010000822.1:0-3399 GCA_031414455.1 Verrucomicrobiota bacterium | reverse complement strand
GTGAGGAGGTTGTTGACGGAGGCACCAGGCATGGTGGCGAGGGGATCGGTTTGGCCGCGGGCGGCCATCCAGGCGGCGAAGAGGTTGTCGGCGGTGCCTGGCGAACCGTTGGGGGCGGCGCTGGCGGAGTAGTCGGCGCCGTTGCTGGTATTGCCGGATCCGGGGTCTGTCAGGACGAGGGAGTTGCCGGTGGTGTCAGGCTCGGTGGGCCATGGGGCGGTGTCGGCATAGGCAAAGGTCAGGACGACGAGGGCGTTGGCATCGAGGAGGGTGATGGTTTCGCCGGAGTTGCTGAGGTTTCCGCCGGCCCATTCGCCGACAATGAGGGGATCAAGGGAGTTGCCGTGGCGCGAGCGGAAGGCCACGAGATCGCTGACGACGAGCAGATAGGCTCCGGGAGCGATGGTGACGCTGGGGAAGATGAATTCGTCGAACGGCTGGCCCTGCGGAAAGCGGAAGCCGGTGAGGTTGATGGGGGCGCTGCCGGCGTTGTGGAGTTCGAGGTATTCATAGGCCTCGCCGCCCACGGGTTTATACATGACTTCGGAAATGACAAGTTCACCGGCGGAGGAGGAGGTGGACGAGGGATCAATGAGCATCGTGTAATCGAAGAGCACGTCGAGGGTCTCGGGCGCTTCCGAGGAGGCGAAGGGGCCGCCTTCGACGGCGGTGCTGCCGGCGGGGAGGGTGAGGCGATGGATTTCCACGAAAACGTCCGCGGGACGCCATTCGAAGATGAGCGCGGTGCCTTCGCGGCGGATGCGGACCACCGCGCTGTCGGTGAGATTGTAAGGAGTGGCGGCGAGGGCACCGGTGAGGCCGGAGGGCGCGACGGTCATGACGGCGATTTCGCTGCCGTTGTGGTAGCCGACGGCGTAGCGGTAGTGCTCGCCGTCGCGGATCACTTCGACGAGGAGGCCGGTCATGAAGCTGCCAAACTGGATGCCCTGCAGTTCGAGATCGGTCTGGAGCACCCAGTCGGTGGAGGCGGGGAGGTCGCGTTTGATCCACGGATGGATGATGGATTCCAGCCCGCCGCCGGTGCCGAGGGGGTGGGAGGCGATCGTCAATTTAGCACCGAAGACGATGTCGGAGGAGCCGGCGGACTCATTGTGGAGGTCCACGGCGAAGACGTTGGTGCCAGGCACGAGGTAGTTGGTGGCGTCGGTATTGACGGCACCGGCATTTACCGCGTTGGCCCCGGCGGCGGCCTCCGGGCTGAGGGCGGTGCCGACGGTGTTCTTGTCTATGGTGCCGGCGGGCAGGCGGATGCGGCCGATGACATTGCCATTGAGGAAGAAACGCGCGCCGTCGTCGGCGTAGCAATCAATGACGACCCGGGAGCCGGCGGCGGTGCGGTTGAACTCGAACTCTGTGCGCAGGTAATAGGTGATGAGTCCGCCGGCGCTGTCCCGCCGCATGGGCGTCCGGATGCCGGGCGCGATGATGTTCAAATTTGAATCCACGCCGAGCAGGCCGGGGCCGGTGATCCAGAGGGAATCGTCGAAGGCGGGTTGCGCGAAGGAAGTGCCGAGTTCGATGTTGGCGTCGTTGAAGGCCCATGTGCTGCCAAAGTCCACGTAAGTGGTGGCCGGCGGGAGCGGGTTCTGCGGCGTGCCGAGGGAATACGCGGTGCCGGGCGGAAGGTGAAAGTGGAGCCGCCCCGGGTGGGTTTGCAGTGAGTAGGTGGGGCTGCCCGGCACGTTGTTGACGGCGACGACGTTCTTCAGTTCCCAGAACGACTCGAGTCTGTCAGTGCCAAACGTGCTGAAGCCGCCTGGCCCAAAGACGGCGGCCTCGCGGGTGATGGGCGTGCTGCCGCCGGCTTCGTCGCTGCCGGTGACGGTGAATGGATAGAGTCCCGGCTGCGCGAAGCCGGCGGTGGCTAGGCCGCCCGCGGTTTGCAGCGTGGCGTTCGCGGGCGCGGCGTTCCATGCGAAGCTCAGCGGGACGCCTTCGGGGTCGGTGCTGGTGGTGGCGTCGAGGAGGAGCGGCTCGCTGGTGCTGACGTTCCATGATGCCGGATTGGCCTCCAGAGCCATGATCGGCGGCGAATTGCCGGTCTTCGTCGTCGCGAATGTCCGGCTGAAGACCACGACGCCGTCGTGGTTCACGCCTTCGATGACGATGTTGTTGGCACCGCTGCGCAGGGCGACGCCGTTGAGCGTCCAGTTGGTCGTCGTGACCCACGTTTCAGTGACCCACGGCTGGCCCTGGACGCGCAGTCTATAAACCGAGGACGGGCTGGTGCCGCTGATGGGAATGGTGGCGTTCGCAGTGGTGGGGAGAGTCGTGGTGATGGCGAAGGCGGTGGTGTAGGGCGCGCCGATGAAATTGCGCGCGGGCGTCTCGCGACTGGTGAACCACGTCCGGTAGTGGGCATCCGACATCACGACTCCGCTGCCGGCGATGGCCGCGATCTCGGCCTGCATCCAGGCCTCGGTGCGCGCCGAGCCTTTGGTGTAGCGGTTGATCAGTTCGGTCAGGTAATAGTTGAGTGTGCGGCGGATGTAGGGCTTGTTGAAATAGTTGCCGATGCCCGCGAGGCCGCCGAGAAAGCCGCGGTTGGCGTCTTCAAAGACGCGGTCGCCGTCCCAGTGCAGCAGCATCCATTTTCCGTTATCCGGCTGACGGTAGAAGTAGGCATTCTTGCCGCGGTCCATGGTGATGGTGTCCCAGTCGGCGTCGTAGCCGCGCACGGCGGCGCTGAGGCAAAGCAGGTCGCGGTCGGCCATCCGGTTGATGGTGGCTTCGGTGAAGGTGTTCGGACCCACGGTGCGGACGAATTCAATGAAGGTGCTGTAGTCGTAGTCGGCCTCGCGGGAACGCATGAGCCACTCGCTGTGATAGCGGATGGGATTGTTGCTGTTCTTGTAGGACCAGTCGGCATTGCGGCTGGAGCGGCTGCCGTCGTTGGAGGCGTCGTCCGGGAAATACCATTCGTCATCAATCCGCAGAAGGGTGCCCGCGCTGCCGTTGTCCCAGATCCGGTCGAGCATGTCCGTGGCGATCGGCTCGTGGAGTTCGCGCAGCGCGAAGCCGTCGGTATTGATCGCGTAGTGCGCGTATTCCGCCTCGCTGCTGGGAAGGCCCATCAGATAGAGGAAATAGCGGGCGATGCGGTCATCGTAGTAGCGGGGCGTGACGCTCGCACCCGAGGGATCAATAACGGTTTTGCTCCGCTGGCGGAAGAGCCGGTCGCCGGGCATCTGCAGCTTGCTGTGGCCGAGGGTGCTGCCGCCGTCGCGGGTGAACGGGCTGCCGCTCTTTCGGATGGCGGCGGTGTAGCGCACTTCCGACTCATTATTGATCAGCGTTGCGTTGAAGAAGTGATTCGACATGCGCGGGTAGTCGAAGCCGTAGGTCGCGGTGTTCCCCGTCCCCGTGAGGGCATTGCGG
>JANNVM010000821.1:0-4911 GCA_031414455.1 Verrucomicrobiota bacterium | reverse complement strand
CCGCCGAACCATGCGAGTTGGGACAGGCGTGCGGGATTGTCTGCGGAATGGAGCCGCAGCACGGCGATGAGGCTAAGAAGCACGGGCACCGCAAAGGCGGCGGGAACAAGGCCCATCATGTCGTTGGGCCAGGACTGCGTGACGAGGCGATAGACCAGAGCGAACGTTCCCAGGGCAGCGATGGCCGCGGCAGCCCACGGGGTGGTCGTTTCGGCGAGTTGCCTTCGGAACACGTGAGGGTGGACCGCAAAGAGCGCGTAGAATCCGAGATACCAGACCAGCGGCAGCCACGGATGATCGGGATTAAAGCTGCGTCCGTGCCACACGGCCTCCAGCGCGAGCACGCACAGGAGTGCCGCCAGCGGCAAGGCGGTGATGCGGGCGATTCTTCCGAGACCGAGCAGGAACAGGCTGAGCAACAGCGCGAGCCCAAAGACCGGTGAGGGGTTGGTCACCTGCAATTGCAGCATGGCGAGGATGAGCAGCGCGAAGGGCAGCACGGCGGAGCAAACCGGCAGCCATCGCGCCAGTTCGTTCTGACTGCCGGCGGAGTCTCCGGCCTCCCTCATCCGGCGGGCCAGCAGCGAGCTGGCGATGGCGAAGACAATCGCGAAGCCTCCCAGCACGCCCAGAAACATCGTTAGGCTGTCAGAGCCGGCGGCCGGCAGTTTAAACAGCCAGCAGAGTGCGGTCAGTAATGTGAGGATCAGAGCAGTAAACACCGGCAGCAGCGAGCGCGACAACAGGGCAAGCCCGATGATCGCGAGATCCACCAGTAGAATCGCCGGCCAGACGAGGAGCGACACGGTACTGAAATGCATCACCGGCACGAACAGGAGAAGCAGCGTCACCACCGGAACCCAGGCGGCATCAATCTTCAGTCGAGCAGTCTGACGCTTCTGCCAGAGCACGCCATAGGCGGTGTGGAGCAATCCGAAAACAAGATAGATCGCGAGGGCGGAAGGCAGCATCTCCGGGTTCAGTCGTTGTGTCGTCCATGCGGCAAGATGGGCGAACGTTAGCAGCCCGGCGAGGACCGGTGCCGGGCTCAGAGCCGGCCTTTTCCATGCGGAGGCCATGACCACGAGATTGATGAGCAGCACGAACGAATAGAGCAGCCCCGGACGTTCCGTAATGCTGCCGTAACCGAGGAAGACAAACGCGGCAACCATCGCGCTGCCGCAGAGCGCCATCGCAGAACCATCAGGGACGATGTCGTTGTCATCGCGCAGCTTCGATGACAGCCACGCGGCGGCGGAGAAGAGTCCGGCAAATCCGAGGAACATAGCGACGGGCACCCATGTCTTCGCGCCTTCCGCATAGCCTTCCGCGCGGAAGGATTCGTCGAACCAGAGGAACTGGATGAGGATGGTGCCGGCGGCGGCGAGAGCGGTCAGGTAGTGCCAGCGGCAGCGCTTCGCTACGGCGAGCACCCCGAGATCGAGCAGCGCGATGTAGCCGAACACTCCGAGCGGAGGATTCTGGTCCGGGGCGCAAAGAAAAGGCGTCAGGAAACCTCCGATCATGCCCAGGACCGCGACGACCTGAGCCTTCATCCGCACGGCGAGCAGGAAAGCAGTGGTTGTGATCAGTGCCATCAGCGCGAAGGCTGTGAGCGGGTTCACGAATCCGGGGAAATCATAGAGGGAGTGCGCGACATAGGTCATGCCATAGAGCACGACGATACCCGTAGCGCAGAGGGATTGGCCCAGCACCGTGTAGGCGGGCTTTGTGTTGAATTTGATGCCCGCCCCGAGAAGGCCGATCCCGGCTACGAAACCAATGGCCGTCCGCAATTCCGGTGAAATCCAGCCGCGCTCGATGCTGAGCTTTACGAAGAAGACGAGGCCGAGGAACAGGGCGAAGCCGCCAACCCATGCAAAGAGTTTCACGCCCATGAATCGCTCGAGCGTGTCGGCGGAGGCAGCTTTGACGGCGGGCGTCGCGATCGTCGCGGATGTCTGCGGGGAACTTTTCGCCGGCGAGGCCGGCCGCGGCGGATTGCCTGGTCCCACCCGTGGCGCGGCAGGCATGACTGCTGGTTGGGCGACTGCCGGCGGCGTTGGCAATTTTGGCGGGATCAGAGGAGAGGGCAATCTGTGCTCCCACGCCAGAGCCTGCTGCACGTAATCTACGGGCGCGGCGGCAGGTTCACTCTGGCGGACTGGTGCCTCCTCGACAGCCGGCACGGCTTCCGCGGGTTGTCCCAGCATGGCCTCCAGCCGGCTCAACCGGCGCAGGAGTTCGTCCTCCCGCTCTTTGGTGACGGCTTGCAGTTTGCGAAGATACGACTGGAGCTTTTCGACGTCGCTCCGGGCACTCCGCGCGTTGTTCAAGGCCACGACGGGGGCTACAAGGAGATACAGCAATAACAGGACTAATAAGAAAATTGTGCCTTCCATGATGGGTTCTGGTGGAGGTTGGTGAATGACAGACGGTGTCTTATCGGATCTTTAGGCCGGGAACCCGCTGCATCAGATATTGATTAAATGAATAGGTGACGTCTGATTTCATGGGGTTTGCCGGGTTCCATGGCCGCATGGCATGGCGGCCTCTGAATTCAGTGGCGCTTTTCAGTGGACAATTGGCTCACGGTTCAGAATTCCCCTGATTTTGACGGATGGATCGTCCGGTCCGCTGCCGTTCCGCAAAGAACTCACCCTCGCCCGCGGCCCCACCGTGTGAGTGAGGCGGCGAGTTTCCCGGGAACCTCTGAAGTTTTTGTGGCACTTGAGTTCTTCCTCAATTCCCGACCGATCGGGAAAAGATTGCATTCAGGTCATGAATTCCAATCTTTAAAGGAATTTTAATGATAAACATAATTACTAAAGTAACGTTCGCGTGAACTGAAATCCAAGTTACGGACTGACCTTCCAGAAACAATAATGTCAAGACTTAGCCCACATCGTCTCCAAGAGCCAGACCAGCCAATTTGGGTGGAACCGGAATGGGTAAAGGCGGTCTCGGAACCGATAAAGGTGGCGGCGATACCACCGGGGGAAGGAGACGAAACTTTCGGATCACTTGAAGGCACCTCCGACATTAATATTCCGGCGGATGCGGACAAAGAAGGGCCGGAGCAATCCGACTACTCCTGGCGGCGCAAGGCGGTCAACAGGCGCATGAGGAAATGCCATGAGGCGGAAACGGGGGAGAAGGCAGAGGATTTTGTTCCCGTCTTTATCAACCCGCGGGTTCAGGACGGTTCCCCTGTCTTTGAACTTACGGAAGCCGACCTTGCCGGACGCATGCTGGTGATTCCCGGGGAGAGCGCGCGTTTCCGGGAAATGGCAGCCATGGTGGCGGCATGTCTCTTTGCCGTCCTTCTGGCCACAGTTGCCTGCGCCGCAGCCTTCAATGCCGGAACGGACGAGGCGCTGCTCGCGGGCCTCACCTCCTCTGTCGAGGCGAAGCGGGAGGTGCAGGTGTGGAGAGAGGTGCGGCGCGACACCTCCAGAATACCCGAAGCCGGGGCTGCGATGGAGGCATTCCTGCGCGCCCGCACTCCCGAAGAGAAAGTAAGATTCGTCCGGGGAGGAAGCGCCATGCTTCCTGCGATGCACCGTTACTATTCGAGGCACCCGGATGAGCCGGAAGGGTTCTCGTTGACACCTGGTGCTGAATGCGGGACACACGCAGGCAAAGAATTTCTCTTTATCCACGGCAGCGATTTTTTCGGAGGCACGGTGGAAACCGCGGTGGAATGCACGGCCTCCGGAGTGCGGCTGGACTGGCGATTCCTCACCGGTGCGGCTGACATGGAATGGGATGACTGGATCGCACAACAGCCCGCGATACCAGTTTCGCTGCGCGTGGAGGCCGTCCTGGATGATTACTACGCGGGACCATTTTCCGATCCGCTCGACTGGCTCTGTCTGAAGATTACCCGCCCCGGTTACGTCTCCGTCGCCTGGGCTTACATTCGGCGGAATACCGACGACGGACTAATCATTTACCGGCAGTTGAACCGCAGAGGCAGCCCGGTGCGCCTGCTGGGGACTTTTGAGTTTCCCGCCGTCGAAACACCGGGCCGCAAATCGGCTCCTCAGGTTCAATTGGTCAGCGTCGCCACGCAAGGCTGGCTCGATCGCAGCCCGGACGCCGCCGCCGCAGTTAGTTTCACGTTCAATCTTCCTCAAGCCACCGACCAACCATGACCCACTCCCCCGACCCAGTTTGTCCTCCCGTCCCTCTCCCGAAGTTTCCTGCAATCCGTTCCGCCATCCTCCCCTTCGCAGTGCTCCTCAGCACCGCGCCGGTGTCGCGGGCCGTCGTTCTCAATCTCACGGACATCACGGTGAACGGCATTCCCACGACGTCCTACGCCGGCAATGATGCGCAGAATCATGTCGGAGGCTTCATCAACGGCGCAGTCTTCCAGCGTTCCAACCCCGGCTCCGGCAGCGGACAGTTCCGGGCGCTCTTCCGCATGTCGGACGACAATGACGCGGACAAGACAGAGCACGGCTACAACCGGGGCGGGACCATGGACAGTCAGACTCCGAACGGCTTTGATCCGCTCCTCAAGGTCCAGGATCTTGTCGAGACCACGGACGGCGGCTTTTACACCTTCGCGCTGGATGCCAACGAATCCAACGGTGGAGGAAACAACTATCTCTCCATTGATATGTTCAGCATCTACGTCGGCGGAGTTACGGACCCCGGCACGCTGCCCACGACGGAAGCCAATCTGGGGCAGCTCGGCACCCGGGTCTATACTTTCTCCACCAACGACACGGTCCTTATTGATGCCGGTGTTAGCGGTTCCGGTGCTGCGGACCTCTTTGTGTTTGTCCCGAAATCGCTTTTCACCGGCTTTGGCCCCACCTCCTACGTCTATGTCTTCGCCAGCCACGGCGGCTACAGTGCTCCAGGCTTTGACACGGCGAGCGGTTTTGAAGAATGGGCCTC
>JANNVM010000820.1:0-3654 GCA_031414455.1 Verrucomicrobiota bacterium | reverse complement strand
AACTTCCCCAACAGCGTGAATGCGGCTCCGGCGGTTGTGACGGGCGACACGGATACGGCGGTAACGGCGGATCTGACGAATTTGCAGGGCGGAGTGACTTATTTCTATCGGGTCAAGGCGGCGAGCGAGGGCGGGACAACTCTGGGAAATGTGTTGTCCTTCACTCCGGCAATTTTGTCAGGCCTGGTGCAACGGTTCCCCGACGCCCCGTTGCCGGCGCAGGGACTGCTCACCGTGAACATTGAGCCGCCGGGGATCACCAGTGGCTGGCGTCTGGTCGGCGAACAGGAGTGGCGGGCGGCAGGGAGCACCGCAGCGAGCCTAACGACGGGTGACCGGGTCATCGAGTTCCGCCCCGTGCCTGGTTATGTGCAACCGCCGCCGGAGACGTTGAGTGTCGTCAGCGGCGCGGCGGCCACGGTGTTTGATACGTTTTACCACACCACGCCCGCGGCGGGCAGCGGCGGCCTGAGCATCATCCTCAAGCCGGAGGTCATCGCCGCGCCCGGCGTGCCCTCCGCGGAGCGCGCGCAGTGGCGGCTGCCCGGCGAAAGCGAAGCGCAATGGCGCGACTCCGGCGCGTCGCTCAATGGAATTTTTCCCGGGACCTATCTCGTGGAATGCAAGCCGGTGGCCGGGCGCACCACACCGCCGCCCGCTACCGTGATCGTCGTGGATGCGCAGACGAGTCTGGCCACCCTGACGTATTTCCTCGCCGACGCGCAGACGGGCACGCCGCCGGGGGTGCTGGAATTTGCCACGGTCTCCACCGCGCAGAATCTACCCTTCGCTTATGTGGGCCAAATCCGCAGCGATGCCGGGCTCAGCAGTGGTTTTGTGGTGAAACAACGCGTGGTGGCCACGGCCGGTCATGTCGTCTGGGACGACGGCACACTCTCCGCCGCCACCGGTCTGCAGTGGCTGTTCCAGCGGGACCGCGGAACCTACGAGCCGAAGCCGCAAGTCCCGCGCGGCTTCTATCTCTTCGATGGCTACGCCGCGGCCCGCGCCGCACCGGGCGTCATTCCGGGTGAAGGCACACCCGCTTCCCAGACGCTTGATGTGGCGGCGATGTATTTCCTCGAAGACGCCGGGCGTGCCGGCTTCGCCGGCTTCCTTGCCAGCGACCTTCCCGGCAACGAATTCCTGCTCTCGTCCGCGCAGAAAATCCTCACCGGTTATCCCGTGGAAGGTATTCCGCTGCTGGATCAGGGCCGCATGCACGCCACGCCGGCACTGAATGTGACATTTGCGCAGGGCTTTGGCCGCACTTACACGACCAGCGCCATCCGCGGCAGTGGAGGGGCTTCCGGAGGGCCGCTTTGTGTGCAGTATCAGGGCGGGAATTACTATCCCGCCGCCGTCTATCTCGGCGGCAGCGCGCAGACGGTAGTGCGGTCCATAGACAGTCAGGTAATAGACCTCTTCCATCGCGCGGAAGTCAGCGGCGGCGGCGGCAGCAACAACACGGGCGGCGGCATCACACACAGCGCCGTCAGCGGCACGCTCAACACCGCTCAGCCAGGCTCACTCCGCGTAATCATCGAACCCGCAGCGGCCCGCGCCGCCGGTGCCGGCTGGCGGCTCGCTCCCGAGACAAACTACCGTGCGCCGCATTCCGCCATCGGCAGCCTCGGCAGCCTCACCGCGGCGCCGCGGACCCTGGAATTCAAAACCGTGAGCGGCTTCCAGGCTCCGACAGCACAAACCATCACGATCACTGGCGGACAGCTTCTGGAGATTACGTTCAGCTACGAGCCGGAGGTGAATCCGATGGGGGCATGGCGCCTCGTCAACTTCGGCACCACGGCGAACACCGGCAATGCCGCTGACAGCGCGGACCCGGACAACGACGGGCGGACGAACAGTGACGAATACACGGCCCTCACGGATCCGAATAACGGAGCCAGTGCCTTCACCGCGACATCGGCAACGGACGCCGCCGGCCTGCACATCCGGTTCACTGCGAAAGCAGGTCGCAATTACCGGCTGGAGGCGAACACTGTGCTCACCGGCACCGGGCAAACACTGAACACCCGCGCCGCCACGGCCAGTGACGCCGAAGTGGACTGGCTCGTCAGCCCGTCAGAAGCCCGGCGTTACTACCGCGTGGTCGCGGAGGTTCCCTAATCAGCGGGCGGCGCTAGTTGCCATGCTCCTGAGAACGACCGCGCTCATTCCAGCCAGCGCCTCGCCGGCCGCACGGTTGAGTTCCTCAAGTCCCGCGCCCCCCGTCCCGCACGACCCGCGCGCCGCCGAGCCGCAGTTTCACAAGGTCTACGAGTTCGGCGGCCTGCACGTCCCGCTCGTCGTGGCCGGGCCCGGAATTTCCAAGGGTAAGAGCGAGGCGTTGGTCTATCTCATGGATTTGTTTCCAACCTTCGCAGAATTCGCGGGTGCGAAACTCCCCGCTGGCGCCGAAGGCGAAAGCATCGTCCCGATCCTGACCCGCAAAGAAACGAAAGTCGCCAATCCAAAACCCGCCGAACGGACGCCCCCCGCACCGGGCGGCGAACCGGCCAGCAAGAATAGAAAGGCAGCCACGGAATGAAGCTCCTCCATGCACCGCGCAGTGCGTCGCCACGCTCGCTGATGGGGCTGATCGCGCTCATCGCCGGGTTGCTGCTGACTCCCATCGCAGCCGTTACCGCCGCCGCCCCGCCGACACCCGCCAGGCCCAACATCGTTTACTTCCTGGTGGATGACATGGGCTATGCCGACTGCGGGTTCAATGGAGGGAAAGACATTCTCACTCCGAACATCGACAAGCTCGCGAAACAGGGCGCGGTATTGAAATCGTTTTACGTGCAGCCGCTCTGTTCGCCGACGCGCGCGGCGCTGCTGTCCGGTCGCTACCCCACGCGCACCGGGGTCTATAACGTGGTCACGCCGGGTGCGACCTGGGGACTGCCGCTCGACGAACGCACGTTGCCCCAGGCATTGGGAGAGGCAGGCTACACGACGGCCATTTGCGGCAAATGGCATCTCGGCGAATTCCGCGCCGAATACCGCCCCAGTCAGCGCGGCTTCCAGCATCAGTATGGTCACATGATGGGAAATCTCGATTACAACACCCACCTGCGCGACGGGAAGCTGGACTGGTATCGCGACGACAAGCCGCTCAAGGAGGAAGGTTACACCACCCGGTTGATTGCCAGGGAAGCCAGCCGCCTCATCCGCGCGCAACCGTCCGACAAGCCGTTGTTTCTCTATGTGCCCTTCAACGGCATCCACTCGCCCTATCAAGTGCCGGCCAGCGATGCCAAACCCTATGAGAATCTTCCCGGGCTCCGGCGCACGGTGGCCGGGATGCTGGCGGTCGTGGACGAAGCCGTCGGCCAAATCACCGCCGCGCTCGAAGAAAAGGGCCTGCGCGACAACACGCTCATCATTTTTTGCAGTGACAACGGCGGCGCGCGCGCCGGGAAGGGGACGATGAATACTCCGCTGCGCGCTGGCAAAGGCGGCATCTACGAAGGTGGCGTCCGCGTCGCGGCCTTCGCCACCTGGCCGGGAAAAATCGCGGCGGGCGCGACCATTGACGAGCCGATGCACATCGTGGACTGGTATCCCACGCTGCTGAAACTCACCGGCGCGCCGACCGCCCAGCAGCACGCCCCCGATGGCCTCGATATCTGGCCGGTGCTGACGCAG
>JANNVM010000819.1:0-2171 GCA_031414455.1 Verrucomicrobiota bacterium | reverse complement strand
CGATGCGCATGGGCTGCCGGGTGGGATCGCACTTCATGAGCACGGGATGCCACTTCGATCCCATGAAGCCGCCGTTTTGTCCTGGCCAGACGATGTGGCCATCGTTATAGAGCTCGTCCGGGAGCGCGACGGCGGAAAGCGGTGAGCGGGTGCTGGGCTTCAGTGCTCCGACGGCCGCGGCGATGCTTGGCCAGTCGTCAGGGCCGGGCGGGACATTCTCGGCTTTGCTCAACGGTTCGTAGCCGGTGAGCATGTAAGCTCCGCTGGTGGAGTGCGAGTGAATGTCCGTTGTCATGCTGCGGATGACCGCGAGATGATGGGCCACCTTTGCCGTGTGAGGAAGCGTCTCACAAAACTGCATGCCCGGGACGCTGGTGCTGATCGGCCGGAACCCGCCGCGAATGTCCGCGGGCGCGTCCGGCTTCGGATCGAAGGTCTCATGCTGCGGCGGCCCGCCGCTGAGGAACAGGATGATGCACGACTTCGCGCGACCGAAGGAAGCACCGCGTGCGGCGGGCCCGGCGGCCCGGGCCTTGCTATCGAGCAGGGCGGGCAAGCCGAGCCCCAGAGCACCCAATCCGCCCACGCGGAGCCATTCGCGGCGGGTGAACGGGCGGTGTGAGGCTGAAATCGGCGGCATGAGCGACCCTGGTGTTCACGGGGCAGGCGTCAAGCTTTACGCCGTCCGTTAAAAGGGACGCCGTGCCTGCATTCTCTGCTCGACCTCGTTCCCCTCAGCAGCCAGGATGCGCGCCCATGAACTCCCTGCTGCTCGCTGCCTCCCTCCTTCTGCCTGTCGCCGCTTTCGCCGTCGAAACCAATTGGCCGCAGTTCCGCGGCGTGAATGGGGCAGGCGTCGCGGAGGAATCGCAACTGCCGGCGGAGTTCGGGCCTGACAAGGCGCTGGCGTGGAAGGCGGCGGTGCCCGCGGGCATTTCGTCGCCCGTGGTGTGGGGGGATCGTGTTTTCCTAACTGGAATGGAGGACGGCAAGCCGCGCATGATTTGCCTGAGCCGCGCGGATGGCCGGGTGTTATGGAGCAAAGACGTGCCGGCGGCGAAGGCGGAGGCCGTTCACAAGACGAGTCATCCCGTGAGTGCCACTCCGGCGACGGACGGGCAGCGGGTGGTGGGATGGTTCCCGGCATTCGGGCTCATGGCGTGGGATTTCGAGGGGAAGGAAGTCTGGCGGAAGGAGATGGAGATGCCCTTCGTGGTGAACGGCAGCGGGACGTCGCCGGTTATCGCCGGAGGCAAAGTGATACTCAACGTTGACCAGCAGGGCGGGAAGTCCTCTCTTCTCGCGACGGACGCGGCGACAGGCAAAACGCTCTGGCAAACGCTGCGCCCGCTGGCGGTGAGCAGCTATACCACGCCGGTGATCTGGAAACGCGGGGACGTGGAGGAGGTGGTGGTTTCCGGCAGCCTCAAGGTTACCGGCTACAGCCTGACCGACGGCAGCGAGCGATGGAGCACCGGCGGCACGGAGGCCGTAAGTGTGTGCCCCACGCCAGTCATTGGAAACGGGATGCTCTATATCATGTCGCGCAGCTTTGGCGAAAGTGCGGCGCCTGCGGGACTTGAGGGCCTGCTGCTCATCGCTGACAAAGACAAAAGCGGTGGCCTCTCGCGCGAGGAGACGCCTTTCTTCCAAAAAGACGGCGTTTACGATTTCATAGACGCCAGCCGCGACGGATCCATCACCGCGGACGAATTGAAAGCCACCACTGCCCACATGAAGGGGGCGGACTTTGGGCTTTTCGCTCTGCGCGATCCCGGCGCCGCGACTGGCAGTCTGACAACTGAGCACACCGCATGGAAACATCAGAAGGGCACTGCTAAAGTAGCCTCGCCGCTGCTCTATCGCGACCGCCTCTGGGTCGTGGCTGACGGCGGCATGCTCACCTGCACCGATGTTAAAGACGGGACGGTGATCTTCGAGCGCCAACGCCTCGGCAAGGACGGCGGCGGCGATTACTTTGCCTCGCCGGTCGCTGCGAACGGACGGATTTACCTTTGCTCTACGAGAGGCGTGATCACGGTCATCGAGCCCGCGGACACGCTGAAGATCGCTCACCAGACAAGTCTTGGAACTCCCATCCTGGCAACACCAGCCATTTCCGGGAATCTGCTGCTGGTGCGCACGGGGGAGGCGCTCTTTGCGTTTGGGAA
>JANNVM010000818.1:0-8628 GCA_031414455.1 Verrucomicrobiota bacterium | reverse complement strand
GAACCCAACGCCGGCTTCACTTCAGCCCATCCGCCACTTTACGATCCACCTGCCACCCGACAGCACCATGCCACGAGAACTGCCCATCTCCCTCGCCAGCGCCCGCAAAGCGACCAACTGGCTGATGACTCATTTCGGCGGGAGCATTCGCGCCGCCACCGACGGTACGCCGTTCAGCCCCGCGTTGCTTTGCGGAATTGTGTGCCAGGAGACGGCCTATTTCTGGCTGCCGCTTGTCAACAAAGCGGGCAGCACCATCACACCGGATGAAGTCATCGCGCGGTGCGTGCTCGATGCTTCAGGCGAAGCCGCCGGCAGCCGCCGCAGTGCGTTCCCGGTAAATACCGCTGCCTTTTACGCAAAGTATGAACGGGCCTTTGGCGACATGCTGGTGGCGGAAGCCAACGCCACGCGGGCGCTCCGCGGCATGGGACCGAAAAACTGGGTGTATAAAGGCTATGGCATCTTCCAGTATGATCTTCAATTCGTGGAGGAGGATGAGCCCTATTTCCGCTTCCGGCAGTGGCATGACTTCGAGGTTTGTGTGCGGCGGGTGATGAAGGAACTAACCGGCATATACCGGCGCAACGGGGAGAATCTCTGGGAGGCCGTGCGTGCCTACAACGGCGGCGGGCAGGCGGCCCGGGATTATCGTGATAACGTAAAAGAATACACGCCGGCGGCACAGTCAGAGATTGATGCGATGGACACGCCCCGCGGCAGGGGGCTTTCCCGCGGCGGAGCCAGTCCGCGTCGTGGGACCAGCCGGCGGCAGCCGGACGAAGTCCTGCTCGCCACGCGCTCCCGCAGCACTGCGCCCCCGGGGCGTTCCCGCACCCGCTCCCGGGGCGGCGAACTGCCGGGCGCCAAACCGAAGTTCACGCAGCAGGATCTCGCCGCAAAGCTCGCGCCCTTTGCCATCAATCGGGCAAAACATCCGTTCATCGTTGTCGGCATCCGGGGCTACTATCGGGATACGATGGGCGCGCCGGGAGTGAACGACCGCGGCATGTACGACGACGCGATCTTCCTGGATTCGGCGGACACCTTTGTCGCGTTTAATGGCAATACGGATCCCTCCAGGTTCCGGCCGGGCGAAGGATTCGCTGAAGGGACCAAGGGCATCGCCTCCCTCGATCCGGGTGCGTGGTTTGTGCATCGTTTTGACATACATAACGGGAAATACCTCGCGCTCTGCCAGCGGGCCGGGAAAGTGACCGTAACGCGGGTCGGCAGGCAGGAGAGCTACAAGGATACCGGCGAATTCGGCATCAACATCCACTGCGGCAGCTTTCACGGCACCTCCAGTCTCGGATGTCAGACCCTGCATCCGGATCAGTGGCCCAGTTTCATCGCTCTGGCGACTGATCTGGCGCGGCGCTATCACGGCGATAAATGGAAGCAGGTGGTCATTCCCTATGTGCTGCTTGAAACCTAGCCGGCGGAGCTGCACCGTAATACCGCTTTACCGCTTTCCTTTGCCGGCTTTCAGGATACGCAGCACTTCGGTGATGGCTTCCGGATTCTGATGCGCGCTGTGATCGGACGGGACGACCTTTTCCGATACTGCGCCGTCGAGGTGGCTGCTCCAGTAAGGAACGACGCCGTCGCTGCTGTTCGGAGTGTCTCCTTTGCCGCGGTCCCCGATGATGGAGTGATAGGGGACACCGCGCCGCAGAGGGATTTCATTGATCGTCTTCACAAACGGATTGGTGGGCGAAAGTGTATCCACACTGGTGGGCGCGCGCTGTGCCTTCCGGTTGTCGGCGTCAGAAATCAGATACTGCGCCGTGTCGAGGCTGATCCTCAGAAGGGACTGCGGTGCGCGGATCAGTTTGGCGGCTAATTCCACAAGCCAGCCGCTGGCGAGATCGCTCCCCCGGTGGGGGGAGGCAATGAAAATCACTTCGCCGGCTTCGGGCCGGGCGGAAAAGACGAGCGATTCGGTGAAGATCTTTTTGCTCTCCCGGGAAAGGGGTGTCCGTTCCAGGGGCTTGTTGAAGATGCCCTGCCACAGTTTGTCACCGGAATCCGTGACCATCAGGCGGCTGATGAGGCCTCCCATGCTGTGTCCAACGAGGATCATGGGCTTTCGCTGCGGGAAGACCTTCAGCGCGGCATCCAGTTCGCGGCGCATGATGGCGGCGGAGTAAAAATAAGGATAGCCGCTCGGGTATTCGAAGAACCAGAACTGGAAGTTCTTTCTGACGAAGGGATCGCCGCGCAGCGCATTGAGCATGGGCACCCATGTGGCCGGCGAATCCACCAGTCCGTGGACCACGAGCACAGTGGTTTTGTCAGGATCGAATGGCTGCAGCCGCACGATGCGGGCACTCTCCGCCGGCTCGCCGGGCCGGAGCAGGTTGAGGATTTCCAGCTTTCTCGGCTCGGAGTCATGCAGCATCAGCGCCAGCGGTGCCGTGAAGTCGGCGGCCAGGGGAAACGTATGGCCGGCCACGCGCACGTCCTCCGTGCCCAGGGGGTCGGCGAATTCGAACTCGCAGCGCCGCCCGTTGAACCGGGCCACCGCGGTGACGCCATAGTAGGCGCGGGCCAGCGTGAATCGTTCCCGGGCATCGCTCCGCGGCTCGCGCCGAATGGCCACGAGCGAAGCCCCGAGGCCGGCTTTCAGGGTCCGCTCCTTCATGTAGCTGCCACTGATCTCCAAATTGGCGGCCGGGATGTAATCGTAGATCTGCGGGTGGCGCTCGGGATGTTTGGGATCCGTCCGGGCGGTAATCGTGTAGTCGCCCTCAGGCCCAGGCACCTGGAACGGCTGCTCCCACACTGCGGGCTTTGCACTGCGGATGACGGTGAACACCCCGTTCAGGGCCGCATTGTAGTCGCGCTGTGCCGCCGCATTTTTCGGTGAGGATTGCAACTGCGCCGAGGCGATGTCGGCTGCGGCGAGATAGGAACCCATCGCCGTCAGCGGATGTTTGTGGGAGTCGCGGTCACCCGCTGTGAGATACTGTTCTGATTTCGTCAGGGCTTCCCCGGCCGTATGAACCGGACGGGACGCAGGCCGGTGCTCCTTCACTTTAGAATAGCTGGTGCAGCTCCCCAATGGCGCGGCAAGCAGTGCCAGCAGGCAAAGGAGAAGAGGTCTGAGAGTTACAGGGGGGCGTTCAGAGGATTTCATAGCGGCTCATTTCCCGGGCGTTTCCATCAGGGGGGAGAGAAATGGATGGATTGTTCAAGCTGACAAGCCGCCATTCCTGAGTTTGCCGGACTTCAGCGGCCTCGCCTTTGCCCAGCGGCGCATTCCCGAAGAAGGCAGCTCTCAATCAGGGGATTTCGTGTTCGCCGGCGGCTTCACACAGCGGAAGCCGACATGATCACTCGCCGTGCGGGCTTCGCCTTTGCCCCGGGTGCCGACCATGTAGCGGGTGCAATACTGATCGGTGCAGAGGAACGAACCGCCGCGATGCACGCGCTTTTTTTCAGTCGGCTCTGCAGGATCGTAGGGACTGGATGGTCCCCCGGGGTTGCGGGCGACACCGCCGGCGAGCTTGAGCCGGGCGTAGGTGTCCACACGATACCAGTCGCTGCACCATTCCCAGACGTTGCCCGCCACGTCGTAGAGGCCGTAGGCATTCGGTGAAAATTGCGCGACGGGGGCGATGCCTTTGAATCCGTCCTCACCAGTATCTCCGTTTACCACGGGGAATGTCCCTTCGTAGATATTTGCCGGGAATTTTCCGCCGGGCTTTAAGTCGTCGCCCCAGGCATACAGTTTGCCTGCCATGCCGCCGCGTGCCGCGAACTCCCACTCCGCCTCGGTAGGCAGACGTTTTCCGGCCCACTTCGCATAGGCCTCCGCATCTTCATACGCGATCTGCACCACCGGATATTTTTCGCGGCCCTTGAGGTCGCTGCCCGGCCCGGTCGGATGACGCCAGTCCGCCCCGGGAATGTAATTCCACCACTGGAAATAGTTATTCAGCTTCACCGGCTGTGGTGTTGCCGTGAACACTGTGGAACCGGCGATCAGGTTTTCCGGCGGCGCGGTGGGGAACTCCTCTTTCGTCGGCTTTGTCTCGGCGACGGTCACGTAGCCGGTGGCGGCGACGAATTTCGCGAACTGCTCGTTGGTGACCTCCGTCGCGTCCATCCAGAAGGCGTCCACATTGACACGAACAACCGGCTGCGCGTCGCGCGTGACTCCCGGCAGGCCACACAGGGATTCTCCGGTATCGTTGCTGCCCATGGAAAACTCTCCGCCGGGAATCCACACCATGCCTTCCGGCACCGGTGCGGGCGCAGGCGTGGTATTGGGAACGGTCGCGGCAAAGCCCGGGTTGATCGCCTCGGCCCGGCTCCCGCCACTTCCGCCGATCACGGGAGGATCCGTTCTCAGGGAACGCACCACGGCGAAGACGATCACTGCTGACACGACGAGGCCGCCCGCCACGATCCACTGAATCCAGTTCGTTCTGCCAGCGACTGGTTCCGGTGCTTTCTGCGGAGATGGGTTCTGTCGGCTCATGGATAGATGGTTTTCCAGTCGTCCTTCATGTTGCTGCATTCCAGCCTTCCGCCTTCGCCCCGTCAAGGCCCTTGTCCAGTTTGCCAATGTCGCGACTCACGGCTTCAAGTCCCACTCCTTGAGATAGCGGTAACCGCCCTCGCCCATGTTCTTCAAATAGCGCCCCGGCAGATCGCCGCGCAACTGGTCCACGGTGATCTGCTTCTGCACTTTGCTGAGGTTGAAGGATCCCGCCGTCTGGCTTGGCGGGAAGTCCTTGAAGGTCATGAGGAACTCCCCGACCATGGCGGTGGCGGGGGTGATGAGGTAAACGCGGTCGAGCCACCAGTCGTCGTAGGTGTTCGCGTTGTGCTGGGCTTTTTCGAGCGGATCGCGGCGCAGGTTGAAGAGCAGCGGGGCGCGCAGTTCGACGAACGGCTCGCGCCACAGCGGCATGGCTTCGGCGCGGTTTTCCATATGGACGGCCTTCGCGATAAGCACCTTCCCAGTTGGTGTTCTTTTCACATTGAGTTGTTATTGACCGGGCCGCAGAGGCCGGCATCAGGCTAGGCGCGTCAGGGTCCGGCGGCGAGTAAATTTGCCATGACGCTGAATGCCCCATGACCGTGACGGAATCGTCTTTATTGGAGGTCTTTTGGAAAAAAGCGCGCGTCCCGCCTCACCGCGGATTCATTCCGGGAGCGGTGGCGGCCGCGGCGGGTTTCTGTCGCCGCGCTTTACGGCCAAAGTGTGTAATCCCTTTTTTGTCAGGGCCACGAGGAGAATGCCGCCGAGGGAGAGGCAGAGCACGAAGATAATCCATTGCCAGGGGAATCCGGCACCGGATTTTTCCAGCACGGCCACCCATGGCTGCTCAGGATCCACCCAGCAGAGGTGCGTGGAGCCGCGGCCATAGTGCTGCACGGTGGCTGCCGCTTTGTCTCGATCTCTGCTGCCGGCGCTGGTCTTATTGAAATTGAACCATTCGGAATGCCATGCGCGGCCGTCCCATTCATAGCGGAAAGTGATTTGAGGGCGGTAGGTAATGTAGTTTTGACGCCCGTTGCGTTCCTCGCGGACGGAACTGCCGGCCACGGTGCAGGGCACTTCCTTCATGCGCGCCCCGATGACCTTCCAGTCCGGTGCATCGCGAATGCCGTAGCACCAAATCGCGACTCCGCCGCCGGCAAGGGCGAGACCGGCGATCAGCGCGAATCCGAATGGCAGGCAGCCGGGAGCAGTGCTTCCGGTCGCGCCGGGTGCCCGGCGCGTGGACTGCACCACCACGGCACCAACGACTACAGACATCGCGGCGAGGCCGGTGAGCAAAAGCACCGGCCACCATTCCGGCGGGCGCAGGATCGCCTCCGCTGGATCTCCGGGATTGACGTAACAGGTCTGCTGCGGGTTCTGCCGGAGGTTGTGGCAAAGCTCCTCTTTGGCGTTGGCGGTTTCAGCGGCGTGAAAGCCGGTGTCCGCGTCCAGTCTGCCTCCCGTATAGCGAATCCCTTTATATTCCCAAGTCAGTTCGGCCTTCATGTCCAGTTGCAGATGGCCTTGTGGACCGGTCCCTTTCGACTCTGTCTCCGCCTTGAGCACAGTGCAGGGGACGCGCTCCCATGAGCGCACCTTGAGGGTGCCTGAGATCAGTGTATTCCACAGCACGATCAGTCCGGTGACTGCACCGACAAAGAGGACGATTCCGATGAGCAGGGCGCAGCCTCGCGGCACCGGTTTGCGGGACTTGGGAGGCAGGCTCATGGCGCTTCGACTGGCAGACTTTTAACGTTGTAGCCTCAATGCGGGGGGCAGCGCAATCCCTTTCCCGAAGGGATTCCCGCGCGGAGGGCGAAGTGCCGCAACTTTATGGCGGAGGACTCCATCTCTCCCCGCCTGCGCAACGCGTCGCAGTGTCAGGATTCAGAAAACCGGACACATTTGCCGCCGGCGGACGAATTCTGTTGCCGCGGGCCGCCTCCGCGGCATGGGGGTGGTATTGCCCCCGCGGCATGTCCTGGAACCCACATCCTTCATTTCCATCAACATGAAAATCACTCTCCTGCTCACGCTCCCGCTTTCCGTATTGCTGCTCAACTCCTGCCAGACCACTCCGGACGCGCCGGCGGTTGACCGGTTTGCCCAGGCTGACCGCAATGCGGATGGTGAACTCACCGAGGCTGAGTTTAACGACTACGCGGTGGGCAATATCTTCAGCAGCCGTGATGCGAACAGCGATGGAAAGATGACCCGCGCAGAGTGGAATCCTGACATGGGGGCGGAGGAAACGAAGCAGTTCGCCCTGCGCGATGCGGACAAGGATGGTGTCGTAACTTTCAGCGAAGCCAGCGCCTACGCGCTCAAGGTAAAACGGTTTACCGGCGACTGGAAGGCGGCGGACACGAACCATAACAGTACGGTGAGCCGTCCGGAAGGGGTCGCGTTCTACGCTTCCAAAGAAGGCTCGTTCCGTTGAGCCGCGGCGGGTGAGGGGGCTTGAATGCGGGTTCGCCAGCGGGAGATCGCGCGTCACGTTCTCCGCATGACCCGTCTGCTGATTTTTGCACTGACCTTCTCCATCGCCGGAGCTGAGGAAAAACCGCCGCCGCTGGATGCCGGCAGTTACAATCAGTGGAAGGATGCGCTGAAGTCCGCCACGGCCACGCCGGCGGGTGAAGTGCGTGCGTTGCCAGGGTTTCGCGTCGAGCTCCTGCGCTCGGCGCAGACGAACGAGGGCTCGTGGGTGGCGCTGGCGTTTGACGGCAAGGGCCGCGCGATCATTTCCCGCGAGGACAAAGGCCTGCTTCGGCTGACACTTCCCGCGAAGGCAGGCGACCCGGTGCCGGCGGAGAGCATTGAGGATTCGCTGCTCGAAGTGCGCGGGCTTTTGTGTGAGGGCGACACCATTATTGCCAACGCCAACAACAGCCGCGCGCTCGTGAAACTGCGTGATGCCGACGGCGACGGGAACTACGAGGAGCGCAGCAATCTCATGGAAACGACAGGCGGCGTGGGACACGGGCGCAATCAAATTGCAAGACATCCCGGCGGCACGTTGTGGGTCATGGGAGGCGACGACGTGAAACCGCCGGCGGACTTTGACGCGGTGTTCCGCAATTATGGCAATGACCGCATGTTCTCTGCGGCGTGGGACCGCTTCCATTGGAGCGACAGCGTGCAGCCGCCCTGCGGACATGTGATGCAACTGGCCGGAGGAAAACCACTGCTCTACTGCGGCGGATTACGAAACCCGTTCGGCATCGCGTTCAACGAAGACGGCGAGGCCTTCACCTGCGATGCCGACATGGAATGGGACATCGGTCTGCCGTGGTACCGTCCCACGCGCGTCATTCATCTCGTGAGCGGCGCGGACTACGGCTGGCGCGGTGCGTCGCGGCCCATGCCGGCATGGATGCCCGACACCTGGCCCGCCGTCTGCGACATCGGCAAAGGATCGCCCACCGCTGTCATGTTCGGTACTCGCAGCAACTTCCCGCGTCCCTGGCGCGAGGCGCTCTTCATCATGGACTGGGCCTACGGCATCATCCACGCCGTTCACCTCACGCCGAAGGGCTCGACCTACGAGGGCCGCAGCGAAGTCTTCCTCCAGGGCCGGCCATTGAATGTCACGAGTCTCGACTTCGGTCCGGACGGCGCGATGTATTTCATCACCGGCGGACGCAGGACACAGTCGGGATTGTACCGAGTAACATGGACCGGCGAATTACCGCCACCGGAGAAAAGACTGCCGGATGCGGCGCCTGGGAACGCTGCCCGGGAGGCCCGGCAACAGCGCCGGAACCTGGAGATGCTCCCCATCACCGGGCGGGCCGCCGGAGATGTCCATAAGGAAATCGAAGCCGGCCTGCTCTCGCTGGATGGATTCGTTCGCAAAGCAGCCCGGATTGCCGTGGAACGCCAGCCGTTGGAGAAACTCGACAACTGGCTGCTGCGCGCCAGGGAATTGCCTGCCGCAGGGGCATTGGAAATCACTCTCGCCGCTGCGCGCATTGGGGGAGTCGGGCATGGGCCGCGCGTATGGGAAATCCTGCTCACGCAGGATTGGTCTGCGCTTTCCGGAGGCGGGCGCGCCACCCTTCTGCGCGTGGTGCAAGTGGGCCTCGTCCGCAGCGGCAAGCCGGGTGCGGATCAACTGGCGAGGC
>JANNVM010000817.1:0-2841 GCA_031414455.1 Verrucomicrobiota bacterium | reverse complement strand
GGCCGCCGCCGCCGTGGATGCTTTCACCTTCACGCCCGTTCCGCCGGAATCAAACTACCACGCCTACGCAGCCGCCTACCTGCCGGAGGCCCTGCGCAATCCCCTGGCCGATATTGATCTCGACGGCCTAACCAACCTCGTGGAGTTCGCCCACGGCCTCGATCCCGAAACGGACGACTCCCTAACCTCCACCCCCGACGGCCTGCCCGCACTGCAACTTATCACTGACGCCGGCGTGCAACACCTGGAACTCACCTTCCTGCGCCGCCGCAACACTAACGGCCTCACGCAAACCGCTCAGTTCGCCGGCTCTCCCGCAGGCCCCTGGATCAACGCCAGTGCAACTCCCCAAGTCTCCGTGCTCGATGAGGACTGGGAACGGCTCACCGTGCGCGACACCGCTGGCGGCACCCGGCGCTTCGGCCGCGTGCTCGTCACCTGGCAGCCGCCCGAATATTGAGCGTCACGAACTCAGCAAGCGTCCTGACTGATGAAGCGGGCCGGCTGTTCGTGCGCTTGGAAATCGTTTCCCTGCCGTAACCAGACCGGCTCCGCTCCTAACGGCAGCCGGTAATAAATCTTGACGCCGCGAGTGCCGGCTGAATACTCCGCCCATGAACAAAACTGCGGTCCTCCTTGCCTGGTTCGCCGTGCCCCTCGGTGCAGCCGGTGGTTATTACGGCGGCAAATGGCAGTCTCCTGAGATTCGTCAGGAAACGAACCCGAAGATCCCGGTGCCGTCAGTGGCGACACATCCTGATACAAAAAGTGTCGTCACCGGGTGGACAGCACAGTTGGAGAAGTGCAGTGCCGCGGATCTGCCGGCATTCTTTTCGGAGATGGGCAAATTGCCGGATTCCGCTGCGAAAACCACAGCCCTCCGGCTGCTCTGCGCCCGGTGGGCAGAAGTGGATGCCGCCGGCGGTGTGGCGTTCTTCACCACTGTGAAGGAGGAAGTTGCCTCGTCGCCGGCCGCGTTGCTCAAGATCTGGACGGACTATGGCCTGCCGCTGCCGCCGCCGGAAGCGCCGCTGGTGCGTTTTTCCACCGGTGTCCGCAGTGTGGAAAAGGACGGCTCCGAAACACCGCATTTCAGCTTCGGTTTTCTCATCGGGGAACAGGGGGAGAAGAAGGGTGTGATCCTCGCCGGATTCACCCGGCGGGATGCGCAGCAGGGTGACGGCGACATCGTGGAGAAGATCAAGCCGGACGCCACTGCAATCACAGAGCGGCATATTTCTGCGGAGTTGGACATCAGCGGGCCCAATTCCCTGCTGGGCACGGCGGTGCAGTGCGAAGCACGCGGCTGGACGGACTTCGCCCGCGAGTTGCTAGCGCGTGCTTTGCTGCAGGATGCATGCCACCCTTTTTCTCCCACCTTTCAAAAGGCCGGAGCGGCTGCCGCAGACGCGATGTATGCGTCCGTTTGGCAGCATTTGCAGAATGAAGCCATGTCTCCCGGTTGCGATCGTGCGGGGCTTGCGGCGAAGATGAAGCGTCTCCTTGATTCCGGCCACGATCTGCCGCGTGACGGAGGGAAATGGCTTTACGGTGCATTGAGCGCCGCGGCGCAGCCGGGCAAAGGGAAGCCGGGCACTCCGGAGGCGATGATTGACCGGTTGGTGGATTCCCGCAAAGGAGGCGGGATGGGAGGAAATGATCCCGATGCGGCGGACCCTTACTATCAGTTGGAGGCGCAAGGTTTTGCCGCAGTGCCGGCACTGCTGGACCATCTTGAAGACCCGCGGCTGACCTGTGGTATGACTCAGGGCTTCAACAATTTCCCGAGTTGGCCGCGGCGGGTTGGCGACCTTGTGAGCGACCTGCTCCAGGATTTGTCCGGCGGCGAACTCGGAGCCGACTGGCTGGACCGGCAAAAAGGCGGCGGTGTGGTGGCGGAAACGGCGCGTGTGTGGTGGAAAAAGGCGCAGGCCGCCGGTGAAGAAACCTGGCTGGTACAGGGCGCAGTGGCCAAAGAGAACAAGGACCGGTCATTTCCGAATGTCTGCCACCTGCGTATCCTCAAGGCGCGCTATCCCCAGCGTCTCGCGGATGTGTTGCGCTCGCAGATGAAAAGGCGTCCGAAGGCGCAGATTCACCCTGTCATCACAGCGATCGGGGAAAGCACGCTGCCGGTGCCGGAAAAGATCGCGCTGTTGAAGCTGGCAGCGGTGCAGAAGAATCCTGAAACCAGGCGCGCAGCGCTGATGTCACTCAGCAAACACGATCTCCCTTACTTCAATGTTGCGGCCATCAAAGCGTTCGACGGCATGGCGAAGGATACGAACGAAGCCTACTGGGCGTCGCCGGAGAGTTCGTTGAGCCATCTCGCGCTGCGAACAGATGATGCAGCGGTGTGGGCCGCGTTTCTCCGCGCCGCAAAACGCGCGGTAACCGGTCTCCGCATGGAACTGATGAATCCACTCAACTACGGCTACGTGGGCGAGAGTCACAAATTACAGCGCCTGGCCTTTCTCGCGGCCTTTCTCGACGACACCGCGCTGCGTTTACTGCCGAAGGGAGAAGATGAAGGAAAATTCTCCGGCCCCTGCGCTGCGTTCACCATCCCTCGGCTTCGCGTCTGTGATTTCGCCGCGATGCAGGCCGCCAGCATTTTGGGCTGGCCGGACCGCCCTGATAAAAAGTGGACGGAGGCCCAGTGGGACGGACTCGTTGCGAGAGTGCAGGCCGCACTTTCAAAGTGACGGGGCTCAGCCCTGTGTTCGTACCGCCGCCGGCCGGATGAACTTCGCAAGGATGAGGCCGACGAGGAGACCTTCGATGAGGTGATCGGCGGTCAAAATGAGGAGATTTTGAATCGGCCCGTGGAACCAGATCCAC
>JANNVM010000816.1:0-8366 GCA_031414455.1 Verrucomicrobiota bacterium | reverse complement strand
GTCGGAAAGTCTTTCCGCAGGCGGGCCTGTGGAAAGCAGCGGGATTTGGGACTGCGAGTGGCAGCGGGCGGAATCGCCCCGCCTGCTGAGCATCCGGCTGGACGAATTCGACGAGGTTCAGGCCCGCAAACCGTGGTTTGAAGACCGCACCTTTGCCGCGCTGGGAAAGAACCCGCGCTACCACGCCCAGGTTCTTCGCGGCATCGAATACTGGGCGCAACGCCTCACCTATTTCGGCGACGTGTCCATGACCGGTCATCACGGGCTCGCGGTCGGCGACGTCAACGGCGACGGCCTTGAGGATGATTACGTCTGTGAAGCGGGAAGCCTGCCCAATCAGTTGTATCTCCAGCAGCCGGACGGCACCGCCGTGGAGGTCGCGGCGCAATGGGGTGTGGACTGGCTGGAGGATTCGCGCAGCGCACTGCTGGTGGACCTCGACAGCGATGGCGACGAAGACCTCGTTGTCGCGACGATCGCGATGATCGCCTTCGCAGAGAACAATGGCGCGGGGAATTTCGTCCTGCGCGGCGGCCATCCCGGAGCGCAGTATCCTTTCTCGCTGAGTGCTGCGGATTTCGATGGCGATGGCGATCTGGATATCTATGCCTGCGTTTATGGTGCGGGCGATGATGCGCTGACCGGCAAGCGCGGCTTCGAGGCCCGCGCACCAATTCCCTTCAACGATGCGAACAACGGCGGCCGGAACGTCCTGCTGGAAAACATTGGCAATTTCGGATTCCGCGATGTCACCGGTCAGGTGGGACTTGACGTGCATAACACCCGCTGGAGTTTCGCCGCCGCATGGGAGGACTTTGATCGCGACGGTGATCCCGATTTGTATGTGGCGAATGATTTCGGGAGGAATTGTTTCTATCGCAACGACGCTGGCCACTTCACGGAGATGGCCGCCGCGCTGGGTGTGGAGGATATGGGGGCGGGAATGTCGGTCGCGTGGGGCGATTACAATCGCGACGGAGCGGCGGACCTGTATGTGGGCAATATGTTCTCCTCCGCCGGAAGTCGCGTCGGATACCAGCCGCAGTTTGCCGCCGGACAGAAAATGGAGACGGTCACCGGACTCCGGCGGATGGCCCGGGGAAACTCTCTCTTCGCGGGAGGAGGGAACGGCGGGGCCTTCACCGATGCGGGTCCGGGCGCGGGGGCGTGGCTCGGAGGCTGGGCATGGAGTTCCGCCCTGGCTGATTTCAACAACGACGGCTGGGAGGACATCGCGGTCGCGAATGGTTATTTGACGAACTCCCGCGAGGACGACTTGTGAAGTTTCTTCTGGCGGCAGGTCGTGTCGCCCGCACCGGTTGATCTCTCCGACGCCGCAAAGGTGAATCAATATGCCGAGGGGTGGACAGGGCTGATGGATCTCGTGCGCAACGGCCATTCCTGGAGCGGCAGCGAGCGGAACCGGTTTTTCCTCAACGATACCAGGGGTGGCTTCCTCGAAGCCTCGCGCCTGGGCGGCTTTGACTTTCCCGACGATGGCCGCGGGCTTGGGGTCGTGGACTGGGACCAGGACGGCGACCTCGACTTATGGTTCCGCAACCGCACCGCACCCCGCCTCCGACTCATGCGGAACCGAACGGTTTCCGAACGCGGCGCCCCATCGAAGTCCGTAGCCATCCGGCTTGAGGGGACGCACGGCAATCGAGATGCCATTGGCGCGATCGTGGAACTCATGACCGCGGGACAAGCCAAACGGCTGGTCCGCTCGGTGCGGGCCGGCGACCTGTTTCTCTCGCAGTCAAGCAAGTGGCTTCACTTCGGGCTCGACGGTGCCGGGGCGATAACAAAAGCCGTCGTGCAATGGCCCGGCGGAGCGCGGGAGGCGTTTTCGGGTCTCGCAGTCGAGGGCCGCTATCTTCTGAAAGAGGGCACGGGAAAGGCTGAAGTCTGGCGGGGGAAAACAGCGCGGGTAAAGTCAGCGCTCGACGCCTCCGCTGCGGCGGGTGCGGCGGCGCCCCGGGACGATGGGATCGCCCGGATCATCTTTCCGGCGCGGGTGCCAATGCCCGCCCTGACTTACCGCGATCCCGCAGCGCAGGTCATCGCCCTGCGACCGGATGGCAGGCCGCGCCTGCTCTTGCTCTGGTCGGGTGAATGCCCGCATTGCCGCAAGGAATTGCTCGAAATCGCCGGTGCAGCCCAGGCGATTCGCGCGGCGGGATTGGATGTGCTCGCACTCTCCGTCGATGGACTCAAGGGCCCTGCCGATGATACGTCGGATGTGTATAGCCTCATCGACCGGCTGCAATTTCCTTTCGCCTGGGGATTGATTGACGGGGTGTCCACCGTCAGCATCCACCAGTTTCAGACCGCGCTATTCGACCGCACTCCGGCCGATGCGGTGCCTTTGGCAATCCTCCTCGACGGGAACGGAAGCGCCGTCTCCCTCCATCGCGGCCCCTTCCCCGTCACCGACATTCTGCAGGAATGGCAGGTGATTCAGAGGGCGGACGAAAAACAGATGTATCACCTCGCGCCACCCCTCGCCGGCACATGGTTCACGAATCCGCCAGGGAGCGCCCAAATTGCCGAATTCATGGCACGCCGTGCCGCCGGATCGCGTTAGGCGCAGTCTTTTCGCCGGGTAGTCGCTGCGAGCGGCTTTGGATGGGGGGAAGACGCTCCTGGACCAGTGCTGCCGCATCACGCGAGAATGTCGCGAATCACCTGACCGCCGAGGTCTGTCAGACGGTAGTCGCGGCCGTTGTTGCGATAGGTGAGCTTTTCGTGGTCCAGCCCCAGCAAGTGGAGGAGGGTGGCATGGAGGTCATTGACATGAACCCTGTTTTCCACCGCTTTGTAGCCGAATTCATCGGTGCTGCCGTAGTGAACGCCGCCTTTCACGCCGCCGCCGGCCATCCAGATGGTGAAGCCGTTGGGGTTGTGATCGCGGCCGAGACTGCCCTGGGAATCCGAGGTGCGCCCGAATTCACCGCCCCAGATGACGAGCGTATCGTTGAGCAGCCCACGGGCACTGAGATCCTTGAGCAGGGCCGCGGCAGGTTGATCTGTGGCTGCGGCGCAGGTGCGGTGATTCGTCTCAATGTTATCGTGTCCGTCCCATGGCACATCATTGACGGCACCATCGCCTCCGGTGTTCTTGCCTGCGAAGATCTGGACAAAACGAACACCCCGCTCCACGAGCCGGCGCGCCGTCAGGCACTGGCGGGCAAAAACCCCGCAGTCCTTGTTATCTAGACCGTAGAGTTTCTTCGTGGCTTCGCTCTCCTGATTCACGTCCAGGGCTTCCGGGGCCGCCATCTGCATGCGATAGGCAAGCTCGAAGGAGTTGATCCTCGCAGCAAGGTCAGCCTGGGTGGGCCGCTTCTGCGCATGCTGCTGATTCATCTCGCGCAACAGGTCGAGCGACGATCGCTGCTGGGGATCACTCTGGACCTGCTGGCGGACCAGGTTGTCGATCGTTCCATTGCGCCGGGCATCGAGTGTCAGGGCCTGGTAAGTCTTGGGCAGAAATCCGGCGGACCAGATCTGATCATCGCCGCGCGGCCGGGTTTCGTGCATGACCACGAAGGACGGCAGATTCTGGTTTTCCGTGCCCAGCCCATAAGTGATCCATGCGCCCGCACTGGGGCGGCCCGGCTGGGTGGCTCCACACATGAGTTCCATGGAGGCCGGAGCGTGGTTGTTAGCCTTCAGATACATGGAGTGGATGAAGGCCATGTCGTCCACGTGCCGGGACAGATGCGGAAAAATGTCCGACACCCACGTGCCTGACTGGCCATGCTGCTTCCAGCCAAAAGGAGAGGCCAGGATTTTGCCGCTTGTGGTAAAGAAGCCGGTCTTGGCATCACTGCCCGGAAGTGGTTGTCCTGAGCGCTTCTGGAGTTCCGGTTTATAGTCCCAGGTGTCCACATGTGAGGGTGCCCCGGTCATGAACAGCCAGATCACGGCTTTGGCCCGGGGAGCAAACACCGGGGGACGCAAGGCCAGCGGGTCCACCGCCGCGGCGGCGCTCCCGGTCTGCCGGTGGAGCAGCGACGCCAGCGCCAGCGACCCGAATCCAAGGCCGGAGCGCTGCAAAAACCGGCGCCTGGTCGGCAGAGTGAGGTCTCCGTTTCGGTGATGGTCAAACATGGGAATGGGGGAGGCGTTCAGTGGCGGGCAAAAGTTGTGCTAGTCAACGTAGATGAATTCATTGAGGCAGAGCATGGCCAGACAAAACTCCCGCATGGCCTGAGCGGGGGAGTCCGGCTTATTCCCAAGCAGCCGCGTCTGCTCATCGATGAAGGCCTTCATCCGAATGATCTCGCTGTCCGCCGGCTGCCGGCAAAGGACCAGCTCGTAGGTCCTCGTAATGGCGATCTCGATGCTCGCCGGTTGCGTAGCCTGGACGCGGTCAGCCAACCGTCCTGCGAGATCCCGCACGAAGTTGGAGTTGATGCTGGCAAGGGCCTGAGTCGGCACGGTGGTGGCTCCGCGGTCACCGACACTTTGCGCGGGCTCCGGTGCGTCGAACATCGTCAGGAAAGGAATCAGCTCACTGCGCTTCACCCGCAGATAAACACTGCGACGCCCGCTCTCGTAGTTCTCCTCAGACGGTCCAAACATTTTTTCATCCAGCTTCCCGCCGATCTGGAGCAGTTCGTCGCGGATGGCTTCCGCCTCGAGCCGGCGGACGGGACGCTGCGACCACAAATCGTTATCGGGATCGGCCTCCACGTTCGCGGGATTCACCTCTCCCGACTGCCTGTAAACGGCGCTCGACATGATCAGACGATGGATGGGCTTGAGGTGCCAGCCATTCCTGATGAGTTCCACCGCCAGCCAGTCGAGCAGCGCGGGATTCGCGGGCTTCACTCCCTGAGAACCGAAATCATTGGTAGTGGGTACCAGCCCCCTGCCCATATGCTGCCGCCAGAGACGATTTACGATGACCCTGGCCAGCAGCGGACCGCCTCCCGCATCGACATCCGTCATCCAGTTCGCCAGACCGATCCTGGGGTGCGGCTGCGGTTTTGCCGGTTCCGCAGCTTCGATCCACCGCTTCTCTGCATCCCCCGCGGGCATGAGCACGTTAATAAATTTCGGGCTCATCCGGCCCTCCTTGCGGTCCACTTCTCCACGGCGCAGGAAAAAGACCTCCTGGCCGCCATCCCGCGTGGTATAAATCTCCGTCAGCACAGGGGCCGGTCGTTTGCGCTCATGCTGCGATACGGCATTGAACAACGCTTTCGCGTGCTCATCAAAGTGACTGAACCAGCGGAGCAGCCCGGGGCGATTCGCTTCCGGGTTCAGGCCATCGCTGACCGCAGCCAGCGTCTGGATCTCGCGCAAATGCTGCAGTTCCTCCGCATCCGGCAGCTTCCCGTCCTCAGCGCTATTGCAGAAGGCAAGCCGCATCCTGCCAAGACCAAAGTGGCCTGTGAACCGCAATTGAAACTCGAACTCTGTGCCGCCGTCGAAGCCAACGGCCGCGCCATCGACGGCAAAAACAGCGGCATGATCCTTGCCCATTTCCGGAGCCACCGCCCAGCCGGAGGTGTCATTCGCATCCAGAGCGGAAGCGAGCGGATAGCCGGACTGTTCAAAGGTTGCCGCCACCGGCTTGAGTTTGACAGGGACAGGAGGCGCGTTGTTCTTTCCGTCGAGCGGCCGGGCGATGATTTTCAGATCCGCGAGGACAAAGTTTCCGTTGTCCGAAAGTCCCGGACCTTTGGCCGGCAGCGAGGGATCGCTCAAGGCATCCAGGCGGAAGGACCGCACGCCTTTCTGAAAAGTCACGGCCTTGACGGTGTACAGGTCATCGTTCGTCTTGTTGCCCGTGTAGAGCACCTGGCCTTCGGCGTCGGAAGCCAGGATCGCGCTTTTGGCGGAAACACTGCGCACATCCACGATCTGCCATGGCGCGGTCGCGCTGAGCTGAGGCAGGCTTGTCTTTTGCCACTCCGCGAATCGCCGGGGAAACTCTTCCGTCTCGTATTTCTTCAGCGCCGCCGTCAGCGGAACGCCGGCTTGCTCGTGCTGCTCCAGCGCGCGTTGCGTTTCGGAGCCGCCAAGGTTGCGTTTGCTGGCGTCATGCACGGTCGTCGCCAGCGCTGCGGCGATGCCGTAATAGTCGTGCTGGAGCAGCGGATCATATTTGTGATCATGGCAGCGGGCGCAGGCGATGGTGACTCCGAGCATGCCGCTGCCAATGGTGGAGACCATGTCGTCGAGCTGGTCGTAGCGGATTTTTTCCTCTGTCTTCACCGTAGTCTGTCCCGGATAGGGACCGGCCACGAGGAAGCCGGCAGCCGCGGCACCGTCATACTCCCCGGGTTTCAACTTGTCCCCGGCGAGCTGCATCCTGACAAAGGCGTCGTAGGGCATGTCTTCATTGAACGCCCGGATGACCCAGTCGCGATAGTGATAGGCTCCCGGGCGGAAGCCGTCGAATTCATAACCGCCGCTCTCGGCGAAACGCACCACGTCCAGCCAGTGGCGTCCCCAGCGCTCGCCGTAGCGGGGGCTCGCCAGCAGGCGGTCAATGAGCCGGGCAAAGGCGTCCGGCGAGGTGTCCTTGAGGAATGCCTCACGCTCCTCAAGAGTTGGCGCGAGACCGGTGAGGTCAAAGGTGGCGCGGCGCAGCAGTTTCTCCGGCCCGGCGGCGGCATTGGCCGCCAGACCCGCAGCCTCCTGCTTTGCGAGCACGAAGGCATCCACCGGAGTCCTGACCGCTGACATATTTTTCACGTCGGGTACGGGAGGCCGGGACAGAGGCTGAAACGCCCACCATTTCCTGCCCTCAGCGACATCAATGACCCGCCTGGTGCCGGCAACGGGCACCGTCGCCACCCTGGGATCCGGTGCACCCATTTCAACCCACTTTGCGAGATCAGCAATGGCGCTGTCCTCCAGCTTTCCTTTGGGAGGCATTTCCGCGTCTTTGATTTCATGCCTGAGGACCCTGATGAGCAGGCTTTCCCGGGGTTTCCCCGGCAGCACTGCGGGGCCGGTCTCGCCGCCGGTCATCAACCCCGCCCGGCTGTCCACATACAGCCCCGCCTTCAGCTTGCCTTTTTCCTGCGCCGCTGCCGAATGGCACTCATAGCATTTCCCGGCCAGTACCGGGCGGACCTTACTCTCGAAAAACGCCAGTTCCTCCGCCGAAGGCTGCGCGGGGGCCTCCTCTGCCCGGGCACGAGGGAGAAGGAGGAACGCGGCGCACCCAAGGCTGCAGATGGCGACCTTGGACAGAGCGGTGGGAAAGCTACACTTCATGAGAAAGAAAGAACACCTGTGACACGTCGCGGTTCCGGCATTGTTTTCAACGTCTTGAACAGATGACAGGCTAAGGATGACGGGGCTTTTCCAACGATGGGGAGTTGAGTCGCTCTGTCTTCAAGTGCCCGGACCGGTTTTCAAAAAAACTGTTTTCAAAAAATAAGCTGCACCACAGGCTGAAAGTGTCCATCATCGGACAAGGCACCCGCCCATGAACGCACCTGCTTCTCCAAAGGCCAGCATCCTCATCGCTGAGGACGTCAACGTCATCGCGCTCGTCATGACACGCGCCCTTGAGAAGGCCGGCTACAAAGTGGACGTCGCCCGCGACGGTGAAGAATGCCTGCGCAAAGCGCTGGAAACCGCCCCCGACCTGGTCCTGCTCGACATCATGATGCCGAAGTTGAACGGCATCGAAGTCCTTAAGGCTGTCCGTGCCGACCCGCGCACCCGCGACCTTGCCGTAATTATGTGCAGCGCAAAGGACTTTAAGACCGAACGCGATGCCGCCGCGCAGCTGGGTGCGCTGGACTATTTCATCAAGCCGGCAGTCCCGGAGTTGCTCGTGGAGAGAGTCGGAGCAATTCTGGCACGGAGCAGCGGCGGATGTGCAATATCAGGTGCGATCGCGCGCGAGGCTGCGCGCGAAATTTATCAACCCGTGCCCGATCCGTCCCGCGCCCGCTTCACCCTCTGGGGCACGCGCGGCTCCACACCTGCGTCCGGCGGGCGCTTTCACCGGCACGGCGGCAACACCTCATGCCTGTCCTTCACCTGCGGCGATGAGCTTATCATTTTCGACGCCGGCAGTGGCATCCGCGACCTCGGCCTCGAGATCATGGCTGGCAAGACCCGCAAGCTGCACCTCTTCATCACCCACACGCACTGGGACCACATCCAGGGATTCCCTTTCTTCAACCCCGCCTACGCTCCCGATTTTGAGATCTTCGTTTACGGCTCCACCGGTTTCGGCAAGAGCCTTGAGGCGATCTTCCGCGGCCAGCTCGACCGCGATTATTTTCCTGTACAGATCGAGGACATGCGCTCAAAGCTGCACTTTCACAATCTGCCCGACACCCCCATCGAGATTGGCGGCGCGAAGGTCACCTGGGAGTTCGCCC
>JANNVM010000815.1:0-1658 GCA_031414455.1 Verrucomicrobiota bacterium | reverse complement strand
GCCTCACAATCGCAGGACTGTGAGCCCTTCCGGTGCAGTGGTTGGAACGGCGGCTGGAAGCACGCCGCTCGATGGCGATGGCTCAGAGTGCGGTCGCGACTTTGATGTCCCCGAACCCTTTGGTTCCGTCTGCGTTGCGGATGGGCTTCGTGATGATGTCCTTGTAGGTCATGCCGCCGGGAATCATTGGCAGGACGTGCTCTGTGTAGGGCACCATGATGTCGAGAACGTAGGCGGTCTTCGATGCGAGCATCCGCTTGATGGCGGGCACCACGTCTTTCTTTTCGGTGATGCGTTCGCACGGCACATCGAAGCCTTCGCAGACCTTCACGAAGTCAGGATAAATCTGCTTCGGTTTGTCGAGACGGCCGAGGAAGGTGTGGGCGCGGTTGCCTTTATACTTGAGGTCTTCCCACTGCACGACCATGCCGAGGTGCTGGTTGTTCAGAATGATGGCCTTGGCCGCGATGCCTTCGGCCACGGCGGTGGCGAGTTCCTGAATGTTCATCACGAACGATCCGTCGCCATCAATATCAATGACCTCCTTGTCAGGGAACGCGCACTTGGCGCCCAGCGCGCTGGGATAGCCGTAACCCATGCTGCCGAGACCGAGACTCGTCACGAGCCGGCGGGGTTCGTCAAAATGGTACCACTGCGCGGCCCACATCTGGTGCTGGCCCACGCCGGTGGTGATAATGGCGTCCCCTTTGGTGATCTCATACAACTTCTCGATGACATACTGCGGCGCGATCATGCCCGGCTCCTCCTCGTATGTCATCGGGCTGTCCTTTTTCCACTTCGTGATCTGATCGCGCCATTCGCCGTAGTGCGTCCACCCACTCTTGCGGCGCTTCCAGCCGGCTTTTTCCAGCAGGCCATTCATCTTCTTCAGCGCGTCTTTGATGTCCGCCTGAATGGGAAGGCGCACGAGCTTGTTTTTGTTAATCTCGGCGTTGTCGATATCAATGTGGATGATCGTGCCGTGTTCGCAGAACTTCTCCACCTTGCCGGTGACGCGGTCATCGAAGCGCACACCGAAAGCCAGCAGCAGGTCGGCTTCATTGGCTGCATTGTTGGCGGCGACGGAGCCGTGCATTCCCAGCCATTTGATGGAAAGCGGGTGTGTTTCCGGATAAGCGCCCACACCCATGAGGGTCGTGGTGCAGGGGATGCCGGTGCGCTCGGAGAACTCCAGGAGTTCCTTGCTGGCCTCGGCGCTGATGATGCCGCCGCCGCAGTAGAGCACGGGCTTCTGCGCCGCCATGATGAGGCTCAGCGCTTCCTCCATGTCGGACATTTTAGCCGGACACTCGGCTTTGTAGCCGCGGAGTTCCACTTTGTCAGAAAACCACAGTTTCGTCATCGCCTCCTGGACGTCCTTCGGCATATCAATCACCACCGGACCCGGCCGGCCGCTCTGCGCGATGTAAAAGGCTTCCTTCACAATGCGCGGAATGTCGTTCGGGTCCGTCACCAAATAGCTGTGCTTCACCACCGGCAGTGTGACGCCGAAAAAGTCGGTCTCCTGGAATGCGCCGCGACCGATCATGAACGTCGGCACCTGGCCGGTAATCGCCACCAGCGGCGTGCTGTCGAGATAGGCATCGGCAATGGCGGTCACCAGATTCGTCGCACCGGGGCCGCTCGTGCCCATACAC
>JANNVM010000814.1:0-9376 GCA_031414455.1 Verrucomicrobiota bacterium | reverse complement strand
GAGGATTGTGTGCTGTCGGAGAACATCTCTCTCCGAGCCCCCGGTGCGGGCGGAGGTGCCCTGCTCAACTCAGGCAGCCTGACGGTGCGGCGCTGTGCCTTCAATAAAAACCGTGCGGTCGGAAGCGGCGGGGCGATTTGGAATTCGGCATATGGCAGGACGGTCTCGATTTCTGACAGCTCGTTTGTCGAAAACGCAACCACGCGCGGCGGCTATCCTTCAGAGGGCGGAGGTGCGATCTACACGGACTCAACGGTGACCGTCAGCCGCTGTCTCTTTCAAGGGAACATTGCCGTTCCCTATGACTGGGGTTTGCCTGGCGGCGGGGCACTGCTGCATGCCAACCGGGGCTACGTTAACAGTGAGGTGTCGGTAACCGACAGCACCTTCCGCGCCAACGCGTGCCCTTCCCTTTATGGCGGTGCGATCGTCAATTCGGGTTCCCGGGGACGAATGACCATCCGCGGCAGCACCTTTAGCGGGAACCTCGCCAAATGGGGCGGTGCGATTTTGAATTCGGGTGCCTTGTCGGTGGTGAACAGCACCCTGTCCACCAACACCTCCAACGCCGGGGGAGCCATGAGGGTTTGGGACGGAGTGATAACGCTGCGCGGCTGCACCATCACTGGAAATACTTCGAAATTTACAGGTGGCGGCGGCATTCTTGTCGACTATTCCCAGAAACTGGAAATCGGGAACTGCCTGATAGCCGGAAACATTGGTGCGTCGTATCCTGATGTTGCAACGATCGACGGCTACCCTCAACCCGCAACGTCTCTCGGCCATAATATCATTGGCGCGGGAGGTGGCGGTCTTGAGTGGACGGCTGCGGATCTCGTTGGGAGCGCTTCCGACCCCGTGGATGTCAGGATCGGGCCACTGGCAGACAACGGCGGGCCGACATGGACTCACGCGCTGCTGCCCGGAAGTCCGGCATTCGATGCCGGCGACAATGCGCTGGTCGATTCCAGCAACGACCAGCGCGGTGCCGGTTTCCCGCGCCTCTATGGGAAAGCGGTGGACGTTGGCGCCTACGAAGTCAGCGATCCCTTCACGGTTCACAGCGATGTTCTCTTCGATCTGATTCAGTTGCGGAACGGCGCCACTGAGTCCGCGGTCGCGGAGATGTTGTCATCTGCGATCACCAGGTTGAGCGCGGCAATCGCGCCTTCGTTGTGGCTGGACAAATATAGGCCTGCTCCCGCTGCCGGCCATGCCGTCTTCACCCTCGACCTTGCGGCGGTGGGGATCCTGACCGGCGCTGGCTTTGGCACGATTGATCCTGCGCTGCTGCTCAGCATGGCGGATCGTATTGCCCGCGCTGACCGGGAGATTGCGGTGACCGGCATCGACGATGGGGTCCTCCGCGGAAGCCCGATGGAAACCGCCCTCGCCATGCTGGCAAACGGTGACGATTCGCTGGCCCGGGGGAACCCGGCATCTGCGGCGATTGCACACTATCAGTCGGCGTGGAAGCAAAGCCTGAAGGCGAAAAAATAGCAGGACCATTCACACCCGGAATCAACAGACCGCCCGGATCATCAACAGGTCCGGGCGGTTTTCGTTTTGTTGCGAAGACAAAGGCGTTAAGGGTTGGTTCGCTTCGCCGGCCACTCCGGCGCCTCACTTCGGGCGGTGTCCAGATAGGCTGAGAGTTTCGCGACTATGTCAGGGTGGCCGGCGGCGACGTTTGTTTTCTCACCGGTGTCGGTTTCCAGATCGTAGAGGACGAGCACAGGGCCGCCTGCTTTCCCGCCGCGAATGCCTTTCCATCGTCCCTGGTAAAGCGCAGCCTGGCTGAACCCGCCTTCGTGGAATTCCCAGTAAAGGAACTCGTGCTTCTGCTGTTTGTCCGGCTGGACCAGCAGTGAGGGAACGAAGCTGACGGAGTCGCGGTCCCGCGGGAGCGGCGTGCCGGCGAGTTCACAGGCGGTGGCCATCCAGTCGCCGAAGTAAGCGATGTGTTTGCTCTCGCTGCCGGCGGCGATTTTGCCGGGCCACCATGCGATGAACGGCACCCGGATGCCGCCGTCTGTGAGCGCGCGTTTAGTGCCATTGAACGGGCCGGACGGCTCGAATCGTTTGAGATCATGGCCGGCCTCGTCGTGCGGGCCATTGTCACTGGTGAAGATCACGAGTGTGTTCTCCGCCAGTTTGAGGCGCTTCAATTCCTCCATGAGCCGGCCGATGTAGCTGTCCATGCGTGTCACCATCGCCGCCTGACCTCTGTCAGGGGCCGGCCAGTCTTTGTCTTTGTAGGGACCAAGGTCAGGGACTTCGGTCCCGTTTTTCAGTGCGCGGTTTTGTTCGTTGTTAGCGTGAGGGACAACCATGCTCCAGTAGAGGAAGAACGGTTTGTTATGGGGACCAGCGAGGAATTTCAGCGACTCATCTTCGAAGAGATCGTCAGCGTAGACCTTCCCCTCCACGGCATAGCCGCCCCCCTCTCCGCCAACAGGCGTGACGATGTTCGGCAGCAGGAACCGCGTTTCGTTACGCCACAGAAAATCAGGAAAGTGATTGTGCGCGTGATGTTGATTGAGGTAACCGAAGAATTCATCGAATCCGTGTTTTCGCGGCAGGCCGTCATCCGCGGCGCCCACATCACCGAGGCCCCATTTGCCGATGAGCGCCGTGTGATAGCCGGCTTTTTGCAGCACGCCGGCGACCGTGATGTCACCCGCCCGCAACGCCTGCGCCAGCGGATTTGTCTTCCCGGCATTGCCTCTCACCCGCGTGTGCCCCTGATGCTGACCGGTCATGAGCACGGAGCGCGACGGCGCGCAGACGGTGGCCCCTGCGTAGAACTGCGTGAAACGCATCCCCTCGCGCGCCATGCGGTCAAGCTGCGGCGTTTGGATCACTTTCTGCCCGTAGCAGCCGAGTTCGCCATAACCGAGATCGTCCGCCATGACCCAAATGAGGTTGGGTCGCAGCGGCTCGCCCGCGACAGCCGAGCGCAAGATCAGGACAAACAGGAATGCGAAACGAAGGAACATCCCGCACTGGGCGCGGGCTTCCGGAGAAAGGCAAGTGTCGGACCGGCTGCTTTCAAGCTCCATTCCAGCCGCTCAACCGCCTGCCCGCTCTCATTTGCGATACCATCACCAACTGTCAGCGATGTCCCCGGTCAATCGTAAGCCTATCAGCAACCGCGTCTGTCGGTTGGCGCGCCGATGGGCCAGGGTGGCGGCATGAGACGATATACCGAAACCGAGCGGCAGCGAATAGTCCGGGCCTTTGAATCGAGCGGTTTGAGCGCAACGGCGTTTTGCCTGCGGCGCGGCGTGAGCACTGTGACGCTGGCCCATTGGCGGAAGCGATACCCGCGGACGGCCGCCCCCGCCGCTCCCGATACTACGCGCCCGGTGCCGTGGGTGCCGGTTGTCCTCACGGGTGCCGGGAACCTGCCTGCGCCGGGGGAAGAATCATGCTGTCTGATGGTTTGCGGCGACTGCCGGCTGGAGGTGCCGCCGGGGTTTGCGCCCGGCGAGGTGCGTCAGTTGTGGCAACTGCTCGCCATGCTATTCGGTCCTAACGGGACCTGGCTGGCCGCGGGATGCTGGAAGGGCAGCGGATTCACCGTCTGGCGCAGGGATGGCTGGAAAAAGGCGGCATGGCTGCAGAAGGAGGCGGAAATGGTGAATCTGGCCGTCAGTCCGGACGGCCTCACGCTCGCCGGCAGTTCCGCTTCTGAACTCCGGCTTTGGGACACCGCCACATGGCAGGAAGCCCCCCGCCATCTCCCGCTGCCTGCCTTCAGCAGCTACGCCCACTGCATCGCCTGGTCCCCGCGCGGCGACCGCATCGCCTGTGAAATGGAATACGGCAAAGTGGCCATCCTCCGCCCTGCAACACTGGAGCGGGAAATCACGATCACCCTGCCGATTCGCATCCGCCTCTCCAGTCTGACGTTTTCTCCCGATGGGGAATCACTGGCAGTGCGGGTATGCTTGTGTGAGCGGCGCTGCTGAATTCAATGTGAAGGCCGCGCCGGGTGTGTCGCTGGCCAGCGGCCGGTCATTGATCCTGCATCGTAAGTGCCGACGGTGGAATTGGGGTTAACCACCCAGGCATGAAAACCGAACCGACAAAACCACCCGCCGCCGTGGCTCAGGGTTTGAGCAGTTGATAAAACCGGCGGGGGTCATCCATCGGTTCATAGACAGAGTAGTCGGGGCCTTCAATGACGGGGGGGACGGTGACGTCGAGCCATGAGCCGGCTTGCATGGTGCGGCTGGACTGGAGTCTCATGCCGGCGGGGGCGGTGGCGGGCCAGGTGAGGCGGAGGGCGTTGCCGGCGAAGAGGGTGCTTGCGAGGGGAATGACGGCGTTGCCAGGATCGGTGTCGCCGGGGAGGAGGCGGATGTTGTCGAGGAGCAGGGTGCGGTCGCCGTCGCCGCTGGTGGCCGTCCAGCGCAGGTCTCCGGAAGCCGCGGGAGCCTGAAAGACGACGTAGCGCTGGTAGTAGGGCGCGGCACTCACAGGTGAGATGGTTTCGCTGAAAAGCGTGGTGGCGCCGAGGGAGATGAAGTAGGGCGTGCCCGGCGCGGTCCAGCCGGCGGAGCGGGTATTGACGGCGTAGCTGAGGGTGTAGGTGGCCCCGGGAATGAGGCCGCTAACGGGCTGACCGATGGAGCCGGTATTCTGAATAAAGAAGACCATTTCCTGATCCGGGGCGTCGCCGTTATCGGTGAAGGGCCCGACGCCGTCGGAGTTCAGTCCGCAGCCGCCGCTGTAATTCCATCCGGCCACCGGCAGGGATCCAAGGTAGCCGGGCCATACGGTAACACGACCGCTCGCGTCAAAGCTGGAATTTTGCAGCATGATTTCGCCGGGGCGGCGAGGCAGGATGGTGACGGCATCCAGGAGCAGCGTGGCGTCGCCCACCGCGGTAGTCGCTATTTCCAGCAGCCCTGACGATGCCGCGGGTGTGAAGGGCACGGTGATGGTGTAAAAAATGTTCACGCCGCCCACGGGTGTCACCGGCGGGATGATGCCGATCTGCGCGCCGGCGAATCGGATAGCGGCGGAGATGCTGCCGCCGGTGCGCGCATTGTAGCGGCACTGAAGCCCGTAGCCATTGCCGGGCACCAGTCCGCCAATAGCCTGACTGAGCACCGCATCACCCTGCATAAGGGCGACCTGGATGGCATCGGGCACGACACCATTGTCGAGGAACGGCATCCCCGCGCGGTTGAGGCCGGTTTCCACGGAGTTGGAAGTCCACGCGCTGATGCTGCCATAGCCGACGCCGCCAGGAATGGAGTCAATTTCAAAACTCGGGTTCTTCACAAGCTGCGTGGTCACGGCCACGGTGACGGACCTGTCCACACAGAGTGTCGCGGCATTGAGCACTTCAATCTGCACGGTGCCGGGCGCGACGGCTTCGACGAGGAAGGACTTGGTTAGCGGATCGCCGTTCGCCCATGTCAGGGTGATGACGTCATCAATGCCCGATGGAATGCGCGCGACGAGCGGATTGGGGCTGCGCATGACCACGCTGACGCCGCCAACCGGCGGAAACGCGAGCAACTGCGCAGGCACGGTCACATTCACCTGACCCTGCGCGCCGGTGGAGAGTTCGAGCCGGTTGGGCGAAAGGCCGAGACAGGGCAGCGGGTCTTGCACGATGCCAGTGACTTTGATGTCATCGAGCAGCACCGCCTGATCGCCCGCCGCCGTCTGCGTGAACTGGATGAGTGCCGACGGAGCAGACGCCGTGAAACCGGCCGTCCTGATAACATACGCCGCCGTGCCACCTGCGGGTGTGACTGCGGCCTCCGACAACGTGGCACCCTGTGCACTCATGCGCAGCACAGGAGAGTTTCCGGTGCGCGCATTAATCGCCGCGGAGACCGTATACACTTCTCCCGGCACAAGCCCGGTGACGGTCTGGCTGATGGCCGAGTTTTGATTCCGCAAATAAACAACGTGGTCCTGCTCAGGGTTCGCGCCGTTGTTCGCAATCGGGCCCGAGGGGCTGCGATTGATACCTGCCGTTCCCGCTATGGTCCAGCCGGCGACGGGCACGCCCGCAGCGTCGCCGCCGGCTTCGAATCCAGGATTCACCAAAATGGCATTGCCGAGGTCGCGCTGCACGATGGTGACGGCATCGTAGTTGACCGTGGCATCACCGGTCGCCGCCGTGACAAAAGCCAGCTCGCCGCCCGTCGCCGCAGCTTCGAACGGAACGCTGCGAAACTTGTAGGGCGCACCGCCCGCTGCGGGCTGCACATCCGTGATCGTGTCGAGCACGGCTCCGTTCCACCGCACACTGATGTCAATGCTTCTGACACCGCAGCAGGCCCGGGCATCGTAGAAAAACTGAATCCAGTAACGTTTTCCCGGAGTGAGCCCGCTGATGGCCTGACTCATGGAGCCGGAACCCTGCTGGAACGCGACGCGCACATTGTCGGGGATGGGTATGCCGCCGTTGTGGAATGGCCCGGCGCTCTGATTCACCCCGCTGCCGCCGGTCCAGTTGTTGATGGTGCTGTAGCCGGGGGTGACAGGGTTGTAGTTCAACTCAAAGCTCGGATTGGCCACAAATGAAGCCGCCACGGCGGCAACAGGTGCAAACAGAAAGACAGCGGCGCGGAAAAACATGGTGGTGGTATAGCGAACCGCCGGCGGAGGCGTCAATTTTATTAACTTTTTTCCGGCGATTTCCGTTTTCCCCCGGACGATGACTGCCGACGAGTCATCTTTGCCTCCACCGACATGTCCACTCCCACTGCATCATGGAAACCCGCCGCGCTGCGGGCGGCGCTTTGCCTTCTTCTCTATATCATGGGCTGGGTGGTCACGGGAGTTGCCGGCGACGCTGCCGGCCTCTGGCTGTTCGCTGCCGCCTGTGTGCCAGGCGGCTGGGGTCTCGCGCAGGAAAGCTGGCACGACTTCACTTCGCGGCGTTTGGATATTCACTTCCTGATGCTCGCCGCAGCGCTGGCCTCGGCGGCACTCGGACACTGGCAGGAGGCCGCGCTGCTGCTCGTGCTCTTTTCCGGATCCGAGGCGCTCGAATACTACGCCAACTTCCGCACCGAGATCGCCCTGGCGTCCCTTTTTAAAGATACGCCGCGCACTGCTCTGCGCATCATGGATGACGGCACCGTGCAGGACGCGCCGGTGGAATCGCTGATGCCCGGCATGTCCATCCGTATTCAGCCAGGACAACTCGTGCCCGTGGATGTCAGGGTGAGTGCGGGAGAAAGTGAATGCGATGAGAGCAGCCTCACCGGCGAAGCCATTCCCGTGGGCAAGTCGCCGGGCTCGGAAGCGATGGGCGGCACCATGAATCTCTCCGGCGTGCTTACCGGCGAAGTGCTGCGTCCCGCATCACAGAGTGCGCTGCAGCAAATCATGAACCTCATCCGCGACGCTCAGCAGCACAAGGCGCGCGCCCAGCGGTTCACTGACAGATTCGGCACCGGCTACACCGCCCTCGTACTCGGGGGATGCTCCCTGCTCTTTCTCTACTGGTGGCTCGTGGCGGGACTGCCGGTGCTCAATGACGCCGGAGGCACCGCGAGTGCTTTCCGCCGCGCCATCACGGTGCTCATCGTGGCGTCCCCCTGCGCGCTCGTCCTCAGCGTGCCCTCCGCAATCCTTGCTGCGATCGCGCGCGGAGCGCGGATGGGTGTCATCTTTCGCGGAGGATCGTCCATCGAAGACCTAGCGAAGGTGAATGCCGTGGCGCTCGACAAAACGGGCACCCTCACCACCGGCGAACTCTTCGTGGAGGAAGTCCACACCTTCGCCGGCAGCGAACCCGCGCTGCGCCATGCGGCCTACAATCTCGCGCGCCAGAGCACGCATCCGCTCTCGCGCGCCATCGCCGGGAAGTTCACCGCGACGGAAACGGTGGAGGAACCCGCCGCCTTCACCAATGTTCCTGGAAAGGGCGTCAGCGGCACGCTTGCGGACGGCGCATGGTTCATGGGCAAACATTCGTGGATCGCGGAACAGGCCGCAAACATGCCGCCCGATGAGGATGTTGAGCGCGCGCCGGTGCATTCCGAAGTTTGGCTCACCGGCCCCGGCACCACCGGATGCCTGTGGCTGCGCGATCAGCCGCGCATGGAGGCCGCCGCACTGCTCGCGGAGCTGCACGCCGGGGGTCTGCGCACCATCATGCTCACCGGCGACCGCCCCCAGGCGGCGCAGACGGTCGCGAAAATCACCGGCGTCCAGGAAGTCCACGCCGGACTCCTGCCGGGACAGAAAACGGAGATCATCCAGCGCCTCCAGGCCGAAGGCCGCCATGTCGCCATGATCGGCGACGGCGTCAACGACGCCCCTGCCCTGACTGCCGCCGATGTCGGCATTGCCATGGGCCTCCGCGGGTCCGACGCTGCCCGCGAACAGGCGGATCTCGTCCTTTCCCGCGACCGTCTCGACGCCTTTCTTGACGCATGGAAACTGAGCCGCCGCGCGGTTCGCATTATGCGGCAGAACGTGTTCGTCGCTCTCGGCATGGCCACAGCGATGGTCATCGTCAGCATCGTCACCGAGATCCCCCTCTGGCTCGGCGTCCTGACTCACGAAGGCAGCACCGCCGCCGTTGTCCTCAACAGTCTGCGTCTGCTGCTCAGAAACGGCCAGCGTCCTGGCACTGCGGGGCATCCCTCGACCTCATCCTCACCGTCAGTGGCCGGAATGGACTCTATTCCATAGACGACGTCTTCCACAGCATGGCCCCGGAGATCAGCGAATTCTACAGCCTGACACTAGCCGGCATCGGCGACGCCGGAATCCCTTTCATCCAGACCGGCGCGCCGCTTACTATGCATCGCGTCGTTTCCTCTTTGAAGCGCCGGCCCAGAGACGCTCCGGCCTGCGTATAGTAATCCAACGCGTCCAGGAATTCATCCTGCGCCTCCGGCCACCAGCAGCACCTTCATTGCGCGAGACGTTTGTCAGCCTCCCGCAGCACCTGTTCCCATGGGATGCCAGTCACCCGGCCACTGTCCACGGCCCGGATGCGATCCTGAATCTCACGCTCCCAGGCCTCATCAGTATCTGCATCCGGTGATGCGTCCGTTGTCTCGAGAAGAAATCCCGCCAGCGCCAGCCGCTGCCGGCCCGGCAGGCGCAGCGCGCTTTGAGTAACTTCGTCCAGTGTGTTCGTCATGCCGGCAAACCTGCCGGAACCCGCTACCGGCGTCGAAAGTTGAGTTCTGCAATCTCAGAGTGCTTTCGTGAACTCCTCAATTTCGACACCGGCCATCTTGAGAGCAGAACGCAGCGTGCCTGCGGCGATTTCGCGGTGCATGGGAATGACGCAGCCGATTTCGCCGCCAGGGATCTTCTTCTTCAGCACCGCGTGGCTGCCGCGCTGACGGTCGAGCACGAACCCCAGCCGCTGCAAGGC
>JANNVM010000813.1:0-2640 GCA_031414455.1 Verrucomicrobiota bacterium | reverse complement strand
GCCGCACGCTGCTCCTGTCGATGCCGGAACCTGTGGCCGCGGGGGCCGGGTTGACGGTGCGTCTATTTTGCCGGAGTCCGTGGGGCTGTCACATGCCGGGATGTTTGCGTGCGGCGGTCCTGCCGGATCCGGGGCTGACGGGGGACCTAATGCAGGCGCTGGAGGCGCTACGGCGGAAAGCGAAAAACGACGGGTATTCCTGGTGGGACACCACTTGGTGCCCTCGCGTGGCGCTGCTGGACAGCGAGGGTCGGGCGGTGGCCTGCGAGAACAAGCCCCGGCGCGACCTGACACCGGCCACGCTGGCGGCGCGGGTGAAAGAATTGCAGGCCGTGCGTGAGAAACGGGATGCCTTATGGGCCAGGGCGAATTCCGCTCAAGGTCCGGAGCAGGCCGGGCTGCTTCGTCAGAGTCTTGACTTGATGGGCTTTGCCAACTGGGCGGGCAATGCCAATTGCTACCAGCCCATCCACGACAGGATTCGCGCCGCCGATCCCGGGGACGAGAGCGGCGCGGTGCGGTGGCTCAGTTTCGGCGGCGACCCCCGCGATGGCTTCCAGGGGACCGAGCCGGGCTGGTCAAAGGCGCTGGAGAAAACGGAACCCGCCGACGAAGATTTCAAGGAAGCGCTGGCCCGCATCGACAAGGAGCTGAAAGACCCCCGCAACCGGATCCTCGACCACGAACGCATCCAGCGCATCATGATCGCCAAATACTTCGTTTATGCGCGCTGGCCGAAGCATGAGGAACAGCGCTTCGACGTGCAGCGTGAGATCGCGGCGTTTGATCCCGACACCTTCTGGGGCATCGGAGCGAGGGGTGAACTCGGCCTGCGTTACCGTTCCGCGACGCCGATGCTGACCTACGGCTGGGCTGCGAATCAGGTGAAGTCCGGCCTGAACGCATGGGAAATGATCGACACGGCGTATTTCTTTGACCACGCCGGACCATACAAATTCCGTCTGACCCACACGGGCGGCAAGGACGGGCTGCAGGTCCTTCGCGTCGCCCTGCTTGACGGTGCCACGGTGTTAGCGGAGGCGAAACCGGATGCCGGGCTCAGTTCAACCAACGCCTCGGTGGAAGTGGACCTTGATTTCAAAGACTGGCGCGCTGGCCGGAAGGTGACGCTGCGGCTGGAGGTGAAAGCGGCGGACGGTCATACCGACATCAACGGCACCTTCACGGTCGATCCGCAACTGCTGCCGGCCCGGGCGCCCGCCGTGCCACCGGCGGCGACCGATGAACTCTCCGAAATGCTGGCGCGTGGCGAAATCGCAACACTGCAGCAGAAGCTGGGCGATGCTCTGATGGCCGCGGCCAGGGGCGCCAGCGGGATCAGCGGGGTTGTAGATTCCGCTGATCTGCGCGCGAGCCTGGCGCAATCGGAGTTGATTCGTGCCTGCAGTGCAGAAAAGGTGGCGGCCATCGCCGCGCACGATGGCGGAGCGGGGTTTCTCCAGTCGTTTTTCAAGGATAACGAATGGCTGGAGTCGTTTCTCGGCTCCGGCATTGCCGATTGGCCCCAGGCGCTGGAGAATCTCTCTGTGTTGCATCGGCATGGCCCGGGATGGGATGGGCCATTGAGCCGGCGGCTGGCCACTGCGCTGGCGTTGCAGTGGGGCAACGGATTGCCGTACCGGCTCGTGGATCGTTTCCGGCATATCCAGCAGGCCCTGCGGGATGGGTTGATGCACGTAAGCTTCGAAGGGCGGGATGTGCGCGAATTGCGCTCGGTCGTGCCCACCTTTGGCACCGCGACAGAATTTCAGTTTCTCCTCGACGACCGGCAGACGAGGCTTGGGGATTATCTTGGAGCGCACGGAGCTATCCGCTACGTCAGCTTCAATGTCTATGGTCTGACGGTTCAAGACCAGTGGAACTACATCGCCCCGTGGGCGCATGTGTATGGCACGGGCATGGGAAACCGGCCGTTTATGCGGAACTATGCACTTGACAAAGCACAAGGATAGCGCATCCTAGCGCCATGAACGAGCAGCAAAAATCACAGCGCGGCCAGGAAATGCCCCACTACACCGAAGAAGAAGCCCGGCTTTACTTCGAGACTCGCCGCTGGCCTGACGGTCCCGTCTGCACTCACTGCGGATCGAAAGACTGCTTTGTGCTGGCCGGGAAGCGGAAACGCGCCGGTCTGTATCACTGCCGGGAGTGCCGCGGGCAGTTCACCGTGACCGTCGGGACCGTGATGGTGGACAGCCACCTTCCCCTTTCAACCTGGGCAAAGGCGTTTCACCTGATGGCTACGAGCAAGAAGGGTGTTTCCGCCCTCTTCCTCATGCGCAACCTGGGGCTCGGCTCCACCCGCACCGCGTGGCACATGGCACACCGCATCAGGGAAGCCATGAAGGGTCCGATTGAAGCGGATACAACGCCCCTGGAAGGTATTGTCGAAGTGGATGAGACTTACGTGGGCGGGAAGAGGCGGACTCACGCGAAGGCGTTCAAGGACAAAACCCCCGTTGTTTCCCTCGTTGAGCGCGGCACGGGCCGGAAGCGTTCTGTCGTCATGGAGCGCGTGACCGGAAAGAACATCCGCGCAGTCATCAAGGAGAATACGACACCCCAAACGGAGATCCACACGGACGGCTCTGCCATCTACAAGCTGGTTCCCCTCCGTCA
>JANNVM010000812.1:0-2186 GCA_031414455.1 Verrucomicrobiota bacterium | reverse complement strand
AGCGGGGAAACCAGGGGGACTGGAAGTCCCCTCTACGCGGGCGGCGCTTGCACACGCGGCGACGTGTGCCAGCCTCGCGGCATGGTAGCCAAACAGGTCATCTACACCGGACGCGTGCAGGGCGTGGGATTTCGCTACGCCACGAAACAACTGGCATCGGGATTCGACGTCAGCGGCTGGGTGCGCAATCTGCCTGACGGCCGGGTGGAACTGCTCGCCATCGCCTTCGATGCGGAGGAACTGGAAGCGTTCCTCACGGAGTTGCAGGAGAACAGCGCACTCGCGAATCACATCAAGGAAACCGAAACTCACAAGGTGCCGGCACCCACGGATGTGAAGGGGTTTTCTATCGTGCGCTGATCTGAAGTCATGAATGCCCCGCACCGCTCCGACGCCCTGCTCAGCCTCATTGGCAACACGCCGCTCATCCCGCTGCGGTTCGAGCCCGAGGGCCTGACAATCCTGGCAAAAGCCGAATTCCTTAATCCCAGCGGCAGCGTCAAGGACCGGCTCGCGCGCAGCATCATCCTCGACGCCGAGGAGCGCGGGCTGCTCGCGCCGGACTCGATCATTCTCGAATGCACCAGCGGCAATACCGGCATCGCCCTCGCGATGGTCGGCTCGGCGCGCGGCTACCGGGTGCGCATCGTCATGTCCACCACCGCGAGCATCGAGCGCCGCACGCTGCTGCGCCGTCTTGGTGCCGAACTGGTGCTCTTTGAAACCGGTGCCAGCTACCAGGCCGGCATTGATCTCACACGGGAAATGGCAGCGCTGGATCCGCACATCTTTCTGCCGCGGCAGTTTGAGAACCCGCTCAACGCTGAAGATCACGAACTCACGACTGGTCAGGAAATCATCGCACAGTGCGGCGGCGAACTGCACGCGTTTGTCAGCGGATTCGGCACCGGCGGAACGCTTGCCGGCACAGGCCGCGCGCTCAAGGCCCGCTGGCCCAGCCTTCAGGTTGTCGCGATGGAACCATCCGGCGACGCCACACCCGGCGAGTTTCCCTGCTGCCACCGCATCGAAGGGGTGTCGGAGAATTTCGTGCCGCCGCTGCTCGCTCTTGCGCCGATTGACCGCCGCATTGCCGTCTCTGGCGGTGACGCCATGCGTATGGCCCGGCGGCTTCATCGCGAATTCGGATTGCTTACCGGCACGTCGTCGGGGGCCAATGTCATCGCTGCTCTACAGGTGGCGCGTGAACTCGGCCCCAATGCCCGCGTCGTCACGATCCTGTGCGACCGCGCGGAACGCTACTTCAGCACCGCGCTCTTCGGCGACTGATTACAGACGGAACGTGATGCGCCCCTTCGTCGTGTCGTAGGGCGACATCTCCATGCGGACGCGGTCGCCGATGACCAGCTTGATAAACCGCTTCCGCATCTTGCCGGAAATGTGAGCCAGAACGACATGTTTGTTGGTGAGTTCCACCTTGAACATCGTGCCGGCCAGAACCTGGACGATCATGCCTTCCACTTCGACGGCACCTTCCGGATCATCACTGATCTGAAGCGGACGGACGGGACGCGGTCCGGAGGGAGCATGAGCCGGACGGGGACGGTTACCCTGACCGGGTCGCTTTTTTGACCTGTTGTTTCCTTTGGACGGCATAGCGGTTTTTGAAGGGGCGCAGGTTTCCTCCGATTTCCATGAAGACAAGCGGATTATCCTTGTTTCAACGGGTCGCGCTCGTGGCGCTCGCCGGAGGCGGCGGCTTCCAGGTGGGCAGCGCTCGACCGTCCAGCCAGGCTTCGAGCAGGCGGGCATCGTCCGTGATGGCGCCGACGATGCGATATTTCGACGACGCCAGCGTGCGGGAGTCGAGGGCTCGCTCTTTGATGACCTCGCCGACCTCCGCTACGGTGCTGTGGAGAAACCAAACCTCCGCGCCGTCGTGCCAGAGCAGGCCAACATGTTTGTCGAGCCCCACGATGCTAAGGCCCGGCCCGAGACCGCGCACCAGCGTGACAAAGTCCGCGATGCTCAAGCCGTGGCCTTTATACAAATGCGGTGCGCCCGTGAGCGTGCGGATGATATTTTCCGACGCCTGCTGCGCCAAACGCACCCGTTCCACTCCGAGGCCGGCGTGTTTCATCATCGTAGAAACAAAATAACCGCAAGCCACGCGCCCCTCACCCGGCGTCTCGGTGATACCGTTAAAATCCCATCGCGTGCCATAC
>JANNVM010000811.1:0-4710 GCA_031414455.1 Verrucomicrobiota bacterium | reverse complement strand
AGTCCTCTTTGAGAATCGCCACGATCTCCAACTGATTGTCCGGCACGTTTTCGCCTGCGGGATACTTAACGCTGAGGATCGCATTGATCTGGCGTTCGGCGGCTGTCACCGGCTTGAGCAGGGCGAGAAGCGTCTGCTCCTCCAGTGAGTCCTTGATGGCATAAGCGAAGAGATCAAGCTTCAGCCCGTAATAGCCGAGGCGGAAGCAGGTGTATTTGCCCGCGGTGAAGCCGTAGTTGTAATAGTCGTCCCCCTCAACGCGTGCCGCGATGCGCACCGGGGTCTGTGGTCTGGTGCGCCGGATATTCTCGAAATTCTCCTCCTGGAAGAGCGACGAGGTCTCCCAGTCGAGGAGCAATTGTCCGCCGCGGTCCACCACCACGCAAAGGTGTTTTCGGTTCAGTGAGGGAATCTCGAACTCAAGCGCATACAGATCCGACCCCGGCATGCCGAGTGTAAGCTGCGCATCGGTGATGGCCGCGGCGGAATGGGTCTGGTAGTAACCCGTCATCAGGACGCGCGTCTGTTCGTTCAGCCTCACATACTTCATCTTTTCCGGCGCTCCCTCCGCAGTGAAGAACTTTTGGGCCACATCCGCGGCACGGAGGATCGCGGCATTCACATTTTCCACCAGTTCCGGGCGCGGCTGCTCCTGACGGTAAAAATGTCCGGCAATGAAAAACGTTCCCGTAAGCACCAGCACGGCCAGGACCACGCCCGCTCCCGCCGCCACACCGCGGTCGAAGCGGCCCTCATCATAGAGCCAGCTCGTGAGCCAGGAATTTTCGAGAAACAACTGCACCGGATGCTGCCGGAACGTCGAGGGCGTCGCCCGCGTGATCTCAATGAGCCGGTCCCAGTTTTCCGCAAAGTACTCCCGCGCCGCGCGGGGAATCTGCACGAGGTCCGCATCCCTCTGGACGGCACCCTTCTCCAGCAGCGGACGCCCGGCGATGCTGGGTTCTTCGTTGAGCAGGTTCAGATATTTTCCGCGCCATTCGGCCAGACAGGAGGGAGCCACCTGGCAGCGCCGCGCCGCTTCCGAAACACTGATGCCCTCAGCGATCACAATCCGCAGCGCCTCGCGCACCCGGGCGGCGTCATCCAGCCCCTCCGCAGCCTGCATCGAGAGACGCTCCGACACCTGGCTGAGCGGATTCTGTTCGAAGACGTCCTGCCCTGCGTCCCTCGGGCGCACCGGCCCCGGATCCACCGGAGGCCCGGAATCGGGCGGGGGTGGGGAGCCGGGTAGTTGCTGACGGGCCATCGGGTGGAAAGTGTGAGGCGGCAGAACCTAACGAGGGCCCGGGGGCCGCTTGCGGGCGGTGAGGGGTTCGTCAGTGTAGAGCCATGAATCATGCACCATGCTGTCAATGATGACCTGTTCGCGCGACAGGGCGTCCTCCGGATAGCGGAGACTGACGATCACCGAAGCGTTATTCCCGGGTTCTGTGTACAAGACCAGGTCGCGCCAGGCCTGAGAGCCGCGTTCAAGGTATCCAAAGAGAATCCGCTCCTTATCGCCCTCGGCATGGGGATAATAGAGTTCCGCAGCCACCCACTTCTTTTCATCGGTGAAGCCGTGATTGTAATAGTCGCTGCCCCGGATTTTCAGGCGGAACGGCACCGGTGTCCGCGGCTGTTGCAGCTTGAATTCATCAAAGGTCATCTCGCACCAGCCGGAGGTAGTTTCCCAGTCCACCTTGTAGCTGCGTTCGCCATCCTTCTCCGCCTTTTCCTCAATAACGAAAATCCGCTTCTCACTCCTCGTCAGTTTCCCGTCCAGCGGATCGGGAGCCGGCACCAGTATTTCGAGTTTCACGAAATAAGTGCCGCCGACGGTGAACTTGTCGCGGCTCAGAACCTCGCCCGGGAGGATCGGCTTGTCCGGGTGTTTCCGGTACCATGCCTCCATGAGCGGACGCACCCGGTCCGGCAGGCGCACCAGCGGCAGCTTTGCCTCTGGCCCCACCGCGGCGAGATACGCATTCACCACTTTGAAGGCCGCGTCTTCGTTTCTGCGCTCAAGGATCGCCTGATCCAGTTGTGACGCGTCCACCACATCCGCAAAGGTCACCGGCGTGAACCGCTGCCGGAAAACCTTGATGCCCCACCACACGCCTCCGACACCGATCGCTGTCACGAGGCTCACCGTGAGCACCCTCATGCCGTAGGACAGCCGGCGGAAGAACAACTGCGCGAGGGTAAACATCCGCCGCTTCCGCACTCGCTTCACCGTCCGCACGGTCTGCCCGTCCTCCGATTTCTCCGAAACCACGGAGTCCCTCGCGTTCTCCTGGATCACTTCTTCGGGGATCGGCATCGGCTCCAGCCACGGGTCCGAATACAATTCCGCCACCGGCAGTTCATCCATCACCGAGTCCCAGTCCATCAGTACATCGTGGGGCGACGATCCCGGGCCCTGCTTCCTCCGCTTCTTTACCTTGACGCGTCTTTCCCGGTGCCGTCCCTCCGCGGACTTCAGGTTTTCCATGAATCCGTTCCCGGAATCCGGCAGTGTGCCGTTGAATTCCGGCGACTGCGCCACCCCGGGGATGAACTCCTCATCGCGCGGATACTCCTCCGCAGGTTTTCGTCGCGCCGGCTCGCCGGGCTCGCGGTTTACGGCCGGCGGCAAATCGCCGCGGAATTCCGGCGAGCGCATGTCATCCGACCGGGCCAGCGACACCGGCGAGCGGCATACCGGGCAAGAGACCCGTAATCCCGCAGCCGCTTCCGGGCGCACCTTCATCGGTGAGCCACAGGCCTGACACTGGAGAATAAGCCATTCCTTCGGCGATGAGGGGGCAGACATGGAATAAGAGGGGATGGCCTCTATATGTGCCGCCTCACGCACGGCGGCAAGTTGTATCCTTCGCCCGGTGACCGCCTCCTCAGAACTTCCGCTGCAGCGCCGGTATCGCCGTCATTTGGCGAATCTGCTCCACCGTGAAAACATCGTAGCCCTTCTCCTGCTGGAACGTGAAGTCGGTGTAAAAAATCACCTGGCCGTGCTTCGCAAAATCCATCGCCGTGCACTTCCTCGCCAGCGCGAGGAGCAGCCGCTCATCACCCGGCGGCGGCACGCGCATTTCCTCCAGCGAACAGGTGACGAAGTGCAGTTCCTGCATGGAGGGATCCTGCTGTGAGGGCTGGAGATGCTCGCGCCATTCCGCCGGCAGCGCCGCCGCCGCGCCGGCATCCACTGCGAGCACCAAACGCCGCTCCGAGCCGCTGTAGAGATGAAATGACAAATACCGGTCCCAGCGTTCCTTCGTCGAAAAGGCAGGCATCACTCCCGCAAGAAGCAGCATCACGGCTGCCGCCGCCTTGTGCATCCCCGTGCTCAGTTGCCGCCAGCCAAAATCCGGCACCTTCCAAAAGAGCAAAGGAACCATTGCAAGCATGATCACATTCCACGGCCAGATTACCGTGTTGGTGAATGTCCCGGGCGGCCCGGACATCAGCAGGATGACGACATGCGTCGCCGCTGCCGCGATGACACCGGCCTTTCGTGTCAGTCGAAAACACAGCGCCGCGCCCATCGCGATTTCCAGCCACGGCGACACCGGCCCGCCCAGGCGCACCATTTCCACTGCCCAGCCCGGCCACTGATCGGCGAGCGGCACTGTGAACGTCGCCTCATACATTCTTGCATAGGCCGGCGTCAGTTTGTGCAGCCCACTCCACACATAGAGGCAGACGACGAAAATCCGGCACAGCACCAGAAACGACTCCGACCGCCGGTCGCGACACACCGCCGCCGCCGCCAGCATCAGCACGTATTGATAAAACCACGGCTGCCACCGCATCTGATCCTGGAGCGCCAGCACCACACAACCGCCCGCCGCCGCCGCCGTCCATTTCCACCCCGACGACAGCACCGCCGCCAGCAGCAACACCGCCACCGCTCCCGTCAGGATCGCATCGAACGGCGCCGGCCAGGGCGCGAACACCGCCGCGCACGGCAGATGCGGAAACGCCCGCCCCGTCAGCCAAAGCGGCAGCGAAATCGCCATCCCGCACAACAGCCCCGTCACCGCCAGTGCATGGATGATTTCCCCGCGGGAGCGCGGCAGCCGGAATGATAAACCCGCAGGCATCGTCATGACGCGCATCCAGCAGCCAGGACGGGAGTCCGCAAGCAGGAACCTGACGTGGCGAGGCTTGCCGAGCCACTCAAACCAGGTGGGGCGAAGCTCCTGCTGAGCCCACTATAGGCGGGCCGGCGCCTCAGCGCCGGGCGGCGCGGAGCCCTTCCGTCCCAAAACACAGGCTCCGCTCCCCCCGCCGTCCGCGGAATAATGAATTCGGCAGGAGCCTTTGCCTTCGGCTGTCTCCGCTTCGGCTCCCCACCTGGTATCATGCTCCGCGCCCCCTTGCCGATTCCAGCCCCGCCCCGTAACTCCACCCCATGATTTCGCCCGCCCGCGCTCTCTCCGTCTCTCTGTCCCTCCTTCTCGCCGTCCCCGCCGCCCGCGCCGTAGAAGCCGAAGGCGTCACCGAGGACAAGACGTCGAAGCACATACTCAAGCCCTACGACCGCAAAGCCGACACGACACCCGCCGATTCCGCCGAGGCGGCGAAGAAAGGCTTCCGTCGCGCGAAGATCCCCGCGGGTTTCAAAGCCGATCTCTGGGCGACGGAGCCGCTCCTCGCCAATCCTGTCGCCTTCTCCTTCGATGGTCAGGGCCGCATGTATGTCGCCGA
>JANNVM010000810.1:0-6982 GCA_031414455.1 Verrucomicrobiota bacterium | reverse complement strand
CCCACCGCGTGGATTTCGTGCTCCGCTATCCCCTCCAGCGGCCGCCAGATGAGGCTCACCCATGACTGCCCGGCCCGCGATCCTTCCTTGCACTGCACGAAGTTCAACTCCGGAACCAAGCCGAAATTGGCCGCCGATTCGCGCGCCTTCCATGCCTCCAGCCACCCGGTAAAGGCGGAGGTCACGATGATCCCGCAGCGCAGTCGTTCGAGCATGGCGCGGAGCAAGGCGAAGAAAGTCCCAGGCAGCAACCGCATTCCCGCACTCGCATTGCTGCAATTCCCTCTCAAAACCGACCCCAGTCCTGCGGAGTTCCGCCTCGTTTTTCAGAAAAACCCTCCGGATTCTCAGGCATGAGCAATAATTTTAAGAATTTTACTTGCAATGAATAGAATCAGTGGTAGTTTCCACCATCAGCACAACGAGCCAAACAACTCAAACCACTTTCTGACCATGAAGACTAAAAACGAATCCAACACTCTTGAGCATCTGAGCCTTACGGCTGTCATCAGTTGCCTCTGCTCGGTTCTCTACTTCCTGGCCGCCAATCTTCTTGCCTGATACGGGCCACGCCCGTCTTCCGGTTGGAAACCGGGGCGGAGGCCTCTTTGGTCGGTAGGTCTTCGCCCCTCTTCTCTTTCATTTGTTATTGGTTTAACAGGCAGCCGGAAACGGCTGCCTGTTTTTTTGTTCGGAAGCCAGAAAACGGCCCCGAAGTCACCGCAGTCCCGCGGGGAGAATTTTTTCTTGTAGTGGCACGCTGGCTGCTTGATTCCTCGCTCCGGGCAGAGAAGGTGGCCGGGACGCCCTTCCTTGATGAATACTTCGCAGACGCTCGGTCAGAATTTGAGCCAGCAGCAGCGGCTCTCCCCGCAGTTGCAGCAAAGCCTCGCCATACTTCAGGCGCAGGTGGGGGAATTGCGTCAGATGATCGGACAGGAGATGTCCCAGAATCCGGTGTTGGAGGCCGAGGAGCGGGACACTTCCGAGGAAGAGGAACGGCAGGAGGCGGAACTGGAGGAGGATGATTTCACCGCGGAGTTCGAGAAACTCTCCCAGATGGACGAAGAATGGCGCACCTACCTGCAGCAAAGCGCGTCAACCAGCGGGACTCACACGTCGGAGGAGGAGGAGCGCCGCCAGTTTCTCTTTGATTCCCTTGCCGCACCGGTCTCGCTCCAGGATCACCTGATGCAGCAACTGGCGATGGTGGAGTGCACGCCGGAAATGCGCACGCTCGTGGAAATGCTCGTCGGCAGCCTTGATGAACGCGGCTTCCTGCCGGCACCGATCGCGGAGACGAGCCTGCAGCAGGGAATTCCTCTGGCGGACCTCAGGGCGGCAAAGGAAATCGTCCAGTCATTTGATCCCGCCGGCGTGGGGGCAGAGGATCTCCGTGAGTGTTTGCTCATCCAGCTTCAGCGAACAGGGCGGGAGCACAGCCTCGAGAGCCGCATCATCTCCTCTCACCTCGACGATCTCGCCAAGCACCGGTTCCCTCACATCGCGCGGCGGCTCGCCGTCGAGCCCGGGGATATCACGCGCGCAGCCGAAGTGATTGGCACACTCAATCCGCGACCCGGCAGTTCCTTCAATTCCGCCCCGCAGCAGTTCATCGTGCCGGATGTCTATGTGGAGCGTACCGGCGGCAAATTCGTCATCATCATGGAGGACGGGCAGCTCCCGCGCCTTCGCATCAGCAATCTCTACAAGGACATCATGTCCAATCCCCGCGGCAGTCAGGAAGCGCGGGACTACATCCGCGACAAAATCCGCAGCGGAAAGTTTCTCATTCGCAGCATCCAGCAGCGGCAGCAAACGATCCAGCGCATCGCCGAGGAGATCGTCTCGCAGCAGCAGGAGTTTTTCCACCACGGTCCCACCGCACTGAAGCCGCTCATCATGTCAAAAGTGGCAGACGTGGTGGGAGTGCATGAAACGACCGTCAGCCGCGCCATCGCCGGCAAGTTTATCTCCACGCCGCACGGCATTTTTGAGATGCGCTATTTTTTCACGTCAGGGCTGGACACCGCGGATGGCGAGCAGATGTCGAACACGAGCGTGAAGACAACCCTCGCGGAACTGATCCGCCAGGAAGACGCCTCCAAACCGCTCAGCGATGACGATCTCGCCAAGCTGCTCAAGGAACGAGGAATCAAGATCGCCCGCCGCACGGTAGCCAAATACCGCGAGGCGCTCAGCATCCTGCCCAGTCACCTGCGCCGGAAATTCTGACACCTTGCGGCACCGGCGGCCTCATCAACAATAGTCCAGGCCCGGCGCCCTGCGGTCCAGCCTTCGTTCAACAATATTTTTCACGGCCATTGAACAAAGGGCAACGCACGGGATCTCTCAGTCGCCGCAACCCCGTGATTTTTCCCGCACCAAACCCTGAAGTCCATTTTCTTTCCGGACGGCCCGTGGAGCAGTCAGGGCCCGGTTCACGGTTCACGGTTTTCCAACCTTGTAATATTGGCGCTGAGGCGAGGCCCCGGCGGGGTCATCCCATGAGGTGGTGGCGGCGGTGGCGGTTACCGTCGCGGTGGTCCAGTTGATGAGATCCCCGGAGGATTCGATGAGATAGGTATTTCCCGCGACTGAGGGAAAGGTGACGCGGGCGGCGCCGGCGGGACTTGTCAGAACGGGAGCGGGAGTCGAAGCGGCGCTGGCATCGCTGGTGCCGAACCACGCTTCGTCCGCAGCCGTGAATCCGTCGCCATCGGCATCCGCGGTGAGCGCGTTGCCGGTGATGCGAAGACTATCAATGACAAGGTATTCGCCGGGGCCGTCTGTGATGCCGGTAACGGCGACACGCAGGTAGCGCGTGTGGGCCGGAATCGCGCCGGGCACGGTGGTGAAATGGTTATAGACGCTGTTCTCCGCGGTGTTCAGGGGAATGAGTGTATCCTCCACGCCCGTGCCGCCGGTGCGCCGCGGGAGAATGTCAGGGCCGGGCGACCATGTGACGGCATCGGCGCTGAGTTCGGTGGAGATGACCAGCGTATCCGGAATCTCGAAATTGGTGAGGCCGGTAGTGTAGGTGCGGACGTCAGCCTCCGCGCTGACATTATCAAATCCCGCGAGATCCACGATATCCGTCCGCAGCGTGACGGAACCGCTGTTGTTGTTAATTTCGAAACTCTTCACGCCGGGCGTGCCACCCGTGGCCGCGCCGGTGAGCGGAGGGTTGCGGTTGCCGGATTCCGTCACTTTGCCGCTGTTCGCAGTCCATCCGACCTCTCCGGCGGTGCGCAGGTGGAAGGTGGCATCGAGCGCCGGCTCCTGGAATCCGGTGCCCAGTCCGGCCGCCGAAAGCGGCACGATCGCGGACTGAACGCTGATCGAATCCAGCCAGGCGGCATCCAGCCCGCCGGCACCGCTGGAGTCCTTTTCATAACTCCAGCGCAGCGTGTGACTGCCTGCGGCCAGGAGATGTCCCGCCCGGGTCCAGTTCACGGTGCCGGAGATGGCGCGCACTTCCGCGCCATCGACAGAGAACCGCAGAAAATCGAAGTTCAGTTCACTGGATACCTGCCACCAGAAGGATACCACCACCGGGCCTGAAACTGCCACAGTGGTCTCAATGACGGAAGTGCCGTTGTCGGAAATCACACCACTCTGCGCGGCGTCCATGCCGTCATGCGTGGTGGTGACCTCACTGAACCACGGCACCCCGCTCACCGTGAAGGCAAGTGCCGGAGCGTCGAGGGCTTTGGCCATTCCCGGCGGCGGCGCAGTGATGGTAATCGTCAGGGTGGCACTGCCGCTGCCGGCGGCATTGGTCGCCGTCAGTGTCACCGGATAGACGCCGGCGGCCGTTGGCGTGCCCGTGATGAGCCCGCTCGCGGTCCCGATGTCCAGGCCCGGCGGCAGCGGCACCGCCGTCCATTCCCCGGGAGTATTGGCAGCCGTCGCCTGGAAGGAAAAACTGCGGCCCGTTTGCCCGCTGCCGGAGCTGCCGCTGGTAATGGAAGGCGCGCCACTGGTGCCGGTGCCGTAAAGTGTCAGGCCCGCACTGTTCAGGGTGCCGCTGTTGCCGTTCACCGTGTCCTTCACCCGCAGCGTCCAGACGCCCTGCGGGGTCTCACCCCAAAACTGCGGCGTGGTGAAGGTCCAGACGAGACCCGCTCCATTGTCAGGACGCGGACGCGCCAGTTTGCAGAGCGTGCCGGAGGGCGAGGTGAGTTCGACCTGCAACTGCCCGCGGCGCGCGTGCGTTATATTCACACTGAGCGCCAACTGCTCGACGCGCGTTTCCTGAGCCGCAGTGAACGTGAACGTCTTCACCGCGCCGGCGGTGGAGCTGTCAGGAATGGCCACGCCACCGTCCGCACTCATCGTTTGCGAAATCAGCGGCCCGAGATTGCTCCAACCCGTCGCCAGCGCCGCGGCAGCCCCGGCATTGATGAGGCCTGCGCCATACTTGTCGTTGAAGTGAAACCCCGCTGCGTTGGTGAACCATCCGGCGTCGCCGGCATGAATCTGCGTCGCACTGCGAATGAGGATTTCCTTCACGTCGCGCCAGCCGAGATTCGGATTCGACTGCAACAGCAGCGCCGCGACACCAGCCGCCAGTGGACTCGCGGAAGAGGTGCCGCCGAAGTCGTTCGTGTAGTCAGCACTGGCAAAATTGCCTCCTCCTCCGGAGTTGTAACCGGCGCTGCCGGTCACATCCGAAGTGCTGATGCCCTGCGAGCCTCCGTCCGAGGGAGCGACGATCAGAAGGTTGGCACCGGATTCGCTGTAGTACGCCTGAGTACCACTGTTGCTCAGGGCTCCCGTGGCGATAACGTAGATGGAGTTGGCATAGCCGTCGAAGTTGGAGTCGTCACCCCTCCCAAGGCCATTGCCGCCGGCCCAAAAGGTAATCGTACCGCGTCCGCCCCGGCCGTTCGCCGCCGCATCCGCCAGCGCCGCAGCCGCAAGAGTGCCGGGCCCTTCAATCACGTCGCCCGTATCGTCAGGCCCCCAACTGTTGCTCTTCACCTGGATGATGTCGTTGCGGTGAAGAAACGCGGCGGACTCCGTGGCATCCGTGGAGGCTGTGGCGATGAGACGCAGGCCCACCAGCATCGCCTCCGGCGCGGCCCCGCAAATCCCCGCGCCGTTATTTCCCCGCCCTGCCGCCACCCCGGCGCAGCAGGTGCCGTGAGTATCGAATGAGCCCGGCGACGGATCGTTGTCGCCGCCGTTCCAGTCGTAGTCATTCACCGTGTCACAGTTAGGGCTGAGGTCGGGATGCGCCGTCTGCAGGCCGTCGTCGAGAATGCCGATGCGCATGCCACTGCCCCGCCAGTTGTCCCACACCCCGCTCACATTGATATCAATGCCCGGCATACCGCCGTTCTGGCCGGTGTTATTGAGGTGCCACTGATAACCGGCATTGGTCCCGCTATAAGCAAAGTAGGGATCGTTAGGAATCCAGCGTTTTACCTGCTGCCGCGCGAGAAGCGGTTCGGCGCTGCGGACACCTTTTATACTGCGGAGCACCTCCGCCGCCGGCAGGGCCTCACCGTCTTTTCCGGGAAAAGTAAGGATCACCGCATCCGTCAGGACTGGAGCCGCGCGCCATGCCGAGGCTCCACACTGCGCAGCCATCGCCGCGGCAGCCGCCGGGTTTTCCAGCCGCACCAGCACCTCCGGCGTCACAACGCGGCGCGCAGAGGCTTTGCGGACGCGTCCGGTTTCATAAAGTGCGACGCTCCCTGCCTCCGCGACGGTCTCAAACGTCCGCACCTGTCCCGCATCCTCCAGCGAATACCCCGCCTTCAATACAGGCACCGCCCCCGCCGGCAGTCCGGAGGAAACGAGCAGCAGGGAAGCGGCACACCGCAAAGTTGGGCAAGTCATCTCCGGCATTCTACGCACCTCCGCCGAAAAACAAAAAAAACATTGCCTCCGCGAATGGCCTGCCCGCTTTCGCACGGATCTTCAGACTTTTGTGACGTTTTGGACAGGGACGCGGTGTTTCGTTGACTTGACTCCGTGCCAGAAGTCCTGTCTTTTCATGACTCATCTTTCTCTCCGTTTGCCGCGCGGTGTATGCCGGTTGGCGGCGTGTCTGCTCTCAGCGGAGTCTGCCAATGGCGCGACGGTGGTCGCCGGTCCTGGTGAAGCCGGATTGCGGGCCGCGATTCAGGCGGCCCAGCCCGGGGATGCGGTGGAGGTTACCGGTGCCATTACCCTGCAGGCGCTGGTGCGTGTTGAAAAACGGCTAACCATCCGGACAGCAGCGTCCGTGGCGTCGCCGGTTTCGATCGGTGGAACCTTTGCGGGTGAGATGTTTCAGGCAGCAGCCGACGGGATTGCCTTTGAAAGGCTGACGTTTGCCGGCTCAGCGCAGACGGACGGACTGCGGGTGGAGAAAAATGTGGTCCTGCGGGACTGCACGATCCAGCGCACGCGCCAGCCGGTGGTGCAGGATTATGAGGTTTCTCCGCCGGCCGTGGTGCGGCTGGAACGGGTGAAGGCGACGCTCAATGAGGAGGGATTCGCGTGCGTGTATCTGGAGGCAAAAGATTCCACTTTTTCCCACAACGGAAACGGAGGTGCCTATCCGCTAAACGGCTGGCTGGAGGGATGCATCTTCGAGAACAACCCGGGGGCCGGTCTGTCGCTGACTAACGGAACGGTGAAGAACTGTGTGTTCCGGTTCAATGCGGGATTGGGCCTGCATTTCGATCCTGACCCCGGCATCCTGAATGTTAGTGGCTCCTTGTTCTATTCGAATGACGGCGGCGGCCTGCTGCTGGGTGAGGAGGCGGTGGCCACTGTGGACAACTGCACCTTCACGCGCCACACCGGACCGCCGGCGGTGATCGTCTCTGAGGTGCATGAAGCACTTTTCCGGCATTGCACCGTCGCGGACAATCACTGGGCGGAGCCCGGCGCATTGCCAGGATATCCGGACGGTGCAGCCTTCGTCATCGGGTTTCTGGCGGAGCGGGTGGAACTGCAGAACTGTCTCGTGGCCGACAATCCG
>JANNVM010000809.1:0-9021 GCA_031414455.1 Verrucomicrobiota bacterium | reverse complement strand
GCATCCGGTGCGGGAGCGGAAACTCGTGGCGGTGAGCGGCGGGAGGGATTCCGTGGCGCTGCTCTGCGCGCTGCATGAGGCCGGGCACCGGAACGTTGTGGTGTGCCATTTGAATCACCGGCTGCGGGGCCGGGCGGCGGCGGGGGATGCCGCGTTTGTCAAGCGGCTGGCGGCAAGACTCAACCTGACTTGTGAGGCGGCGGCGGCGGATGTGAAGAAGGAAGCTAAAGCCACAGGCGAATCGCTGGAGGCGGCGGGGCGTCATGCGCGGCACCGGTTTCTCGCGGACTGTGCGCGGCGGCACCGCTGCCGGCTGGTGCTGATGGCGCATCACGCGGACGACCAGGCGGAAACGGTGCTGTTCAATCTGCTGCGCGGTTCGTCAGGGCTGCGCGGCATGGCACCCGTGACGGAGATCGTGGTGCCGGGATTTCGCGCTCCGCTTTCAATCGAGCGGCCATTGTTGTCTGTATCGCGGGCGGAGATCGGTGCGTGGGTGACGGAGCGCGGGATGGCCTATCGGGAAGATGCGACCAATGCCGGCACGGATCCGGTGCGGAACAAACTGCGCAATGTGCTGCTGCCGGCAATGTGTGAGGCCATGGGACGCGATGTCCGGACGGCCCTCGTCCGTGCAACGGAGATCAATGCCGCGGAGCAGGAATTCATCAATAGCCTCGCAGAGCCAGCGTCGGGGGCGGAAGTGCTGGACGCCCGCGAACTGGCGACCCTGCCGCTGGCGCTCCAGCGGCGGGTGATTTTCCTGTGGCTCCAGCGCCAGGATTTTCCCGGCACCGGCTTTGACGAAGTGGAATCCGTGCGCGCCATGCTGGATCTGACAGCCGGACCGGCGCGGGTCAATCTGCCCGGGAACCGGTTTGTCGTGCGCCACAAAGCAAAACTCCGCGCGCTGCGGTGAGGCAACGCGCGGAGTTCGCGGAATGATGGAGCGGCTTTACTGCCGATCGACGCGCAGGCGCATGAAGGCACGACCCGCGGGATCCGTGAGGGGAGCGAGGAGCCGGAAGGTGACGGTCTCGGTAAAGCCGTCGGCGTTGGGAGTTGTCGCGCCATACTGCATAATGGCGCTGCCGTCGTTGATCCATGTATTGAGGCCGGTGGAGGTTTCGACCCTATAGGTGAATGCCTCCGCGGCGTAGACCTTTTCGGCGGAAGAGGCGCCGCCCTTGATGCGCCGATAGGAAATCGCGGAGTAGCTGCTTCCCGCGTCAGTCACCGTGCCGACAACCGGCAGCGGGCTCACCGCATCCCGCGCGAACGGATCAGAGCCAAACGCTTCCTCCAGGAGGGTGACCATACCGTCGCCATCGGTATCGGCGGACTCGTTCGGAGCGAGATTCGGCTGGCCCGGTGTGGCGCGGCCGAGGAAGCCCAGCGGCATAGGCGGATTCGTTGTGTTGGTGGGACTGCTGGGGAGATAGGTGGTATCGGTGCCCAGCTTGCCGGAGACTCCGCCAACAAGATCTCCCGCGTACCATGCGGCACCGGTGTTTGGTGTGACGTTCCCGCGGAAGCGGGACGCGGTCTCCGGATGGTAGAACAGGGTGCCGGGATTGGGAAAGAAGGTGCCGCTGAGGTCGGCGAGGTTATAGGTGAAGCCGTTCCACTGCGCTGCCGCAGGAGGATTGACCACCGCCGGCAGCCAACTGCGCAGCACGATGCTGTCATGAACATTACCGCCATCCCATGACGCGGTGGGAAAATCAAAAACTCCGTCACCCGGACTGGCAAGAGCTCCCGCTAATTCATCGAGGTCTGCGCCCACATACAGGTTGAAATTCTTAACAAGTATCAGCATGACCGACTGATTGTCGGATTCAGTGGCAATGGTGGCGTCTCCGAATCCGGTGAGCAGGTCATTGCGCCCGGGAGGATCGGACACACTGGTTTGTGAACGAAACACCGGGGCGAAGGGGGAAGTGTCCTTGGTACCGTTCGTGGCGACGAAGAGCCCGCCGGGGCCGGTCATAAAGCCGTCCAGAGGCCACATGCGCTGCACGGTGCCGGTGTTATTCTTCACATTGTCTATCATCAGGAGCGAATAGGTGTTGAGACTGCGGGACGTCAGATTGCGGTCCATCAGCTCGATATACTCGAAATTCCCGTCGCTCCCGGCAGGATTGAAATGAACTTCATTGAGCAGGACCGAGCCGACGGTGATCGGACCCACGGCTGCCCCATGGTTCCACCGGCCGGGGGAGGCGTTGCCCCGAAACGTGCCGCTGTAGTTGCCCGTGAACGCCGTCTGGGGGTTGTCGTTGACCGCCTGGTCCACTTCCCCGTAGTACCAGTCTTGCACCGCCGCAGCCCCCATTTTGTCGGGATATCGTGCCGCGCAGTCCGGCAGCCAGGGGCTGGAGATCCATCCATAGCCGGATCCGGGATTGACTGGCCCCGTGGACAAGGCGTCCACGAGGACAGAACCAGGCGCCAGCCAGTCAGTCGGCGGCAACAGAACGCCGTCGTTCTCAGGATCAATATCACCGCCCGGCTTGAGATTGGCTCCGAGGGTGATCGGGCCACCGGTCTTAAACGGCCCGTTTGGCGCAGTGGCAGGATCAAAAGCCGGCCCCCGAATCAGCAGCACGGAGGCACCTCCATTGGGAATGTCATCGCCGCCGAAAGCGGATACCGGATCGAGTGTGGCGGTGGACTGAGGCAGCCGGCCGTCCGTGCGGACATAATCGACACTGCCGGGGAGATCGTAGTTGTCGCCCAGGAGCAGGATCCCGTTGAGACCGGTGGTTTGACCGTCCAGCGGAGCGCCTTTGAAAACGACCCCTTTATTGGCACCGGTGTTGTCAATGACAAGAATCCAGTAGCCCTCAAGGTAAGCCAGCGCGCGGTTGGTGGAGACGAGCTCGATGTAATCCCGGTTCTGGTCTTTGAGGGGCTGGGTGATGTCACCACCGGTAGGGTCAAACATCACTTCGCTGATGCGGATTTCAGCAGTGATGGGCGGAGCGGCGGCATCAATGGCGGCGCTCAGATTGGCCCGGCCTGGTGTCGCCGCCCCGCGGAACCCGCCAAAGTGAGTGACTCCGGTGGGATTCACCACAGGGGTGGCTTGATCGGTGAGCGGTGGCTGGAATCCGAGATTGAACCCGGCGCTGGAGGGATACTCCCCGCCATACCATGAACCGGCTGCATTAGTAGCCACCGGCAAACCGCCCGCCGTTTTGCGGCTGAAATTGTCGGCCGCCTTATTGCCGTCGTCGGCCGCATAAACGGGGAAGACCGTGCGAAGATTGACGCTGGCGTAGGTTTTGCCGGGCCCGGCCGGCATCGGTGTGGCCATGTCGAAACCGATGCTGTCCACGATGGTCACATTGGCGGCATTGCCCACGGAGGCGAAGGCGTTGGCGTCGAGGATGCCGTCTTCATTCGCATCCACGTCACGGCCTTCCGGGAATGTGTTATCAGCATTCGATTTGTAACCTTTGATGAGCAGCAGGGTAAAGCCGCTTTTTGAGCCGAGGTCCCCGCCGCCGAAGCCGCTGGACTTGGGATTGGAAGTACTTCCCACGGGGTCGCCCTTGCCGGTTTCTGCCGGCACATAGTCTTCGAACGAAGTATAGGAGGACGCCGCGTCGTCCGCGATGAGCAGCAGACCGTTGGTTCCCGTGGCCATGGCCGACAGATCCCACTCTTCAAGAATGGTGCCGACTCTGTTCAAAACCCCGGGGGCGGCGTCGGAGGCGGTGACATTGCTGTCCACCATGACCAGCCAATAGCCGCTCAAGCTGCGGCTGCCTGACGGGCTGTTCGTGTTTACGATCTCGACATCTTGAAACCGGTCGCCGCTGGGATCGAGGTTCACCTCATTGATGCGGAAGTCGGCCACCGGCGGTGCGGTGGAAAGGTTGACGCGTCCCGGTGTCGCCACGCCGCTGGCGAGACCAAAAACACGGTTCTCTCTGAAGGCGATGGATGTCGCGGGATCGGTCCCGGGGAGCGGATCGGGGAATTTACCGCCATACCATGCCGCTGCCAGGCTGGCCGTGGTGTTGTTGGCGTTGCGGGAAAAGGAATCCGGGTCACGGTCGCCCATGGACCACGCCGGCGGAGTCGTGAGCGCATAGACATTGATGTTCGCCGCAGCGGGAGCCACGTAGGGCTCGGCGATGCCGGTCACTCCTGGTGGTGCCGGTGCTGTGGGCCATGCAGTGGTGTTTCGGTCGCGGGTTCCAATCCGATCCAGCGTCGTCAGCCAGGGCCGGGGGATACTGCCGGCCGGCTTGGGGTCGGGCTGATCCCAGTCGAGGACTCCGTTATCGTCCACATCGAAGTCCACCACCGCTTCCAGTACGGTTCCGCCGTTAGGGACTGGATTTGTCCAGCCGGCCACAAGATAAATCGTCAGACCGTCATTGGAGCGAATGTTGCCGTCACCCATGCCGGGGGGATCGCCCACTTCCGTGGCCGGATCAATAAAACCCGCCCACGGGCCGCCTTTGGGCAGTTCGGCGTATTTGTCGCCCAGGAGGAGCAGCCCATTGGTCCCGGTCTTCATGTCGTCCAGACTCCACGCATCCGTCACTTCCCCCATATTCAACTTCGTGGCGACCTCCACGTTGAATTCGTTCGTCTTATAGTCCCAGCGGTCGTTGTTGATGATCAGCAGCGTGATCCCGGTGGTGGGCTCGGACTTGTCGGTCGCAGTCAGGGTGCTGCGCAGCTCAATATACTCGTAATTTCTATCTCCGAGACCCGATGCACCCGGGGGGTTGAGGTGGATTTCATTCAGGAGGATCGCAGCGCGCACGGGATGCGAAACCAGCAGCACTCCGGTCAGGACGGGGATGATTTTTTTCATGGCAGTGAGGGGGCGGAGGGTGAAATTGTTATCTAACGGCAGGCTACGCATACAAGTATTAAGGCTTAAGGAACGGGGGCGCGGAAAATGGCGGAAATGTCACACTTGGCCAGCCGTATTTTGGCCCGTTTACGGCTGGTTCGGGACTAACCCCTTGCCGCGGTCAGCACGACCACCTTGCGGGCACCGTGGTTTTTCAATGTCAGCGCGCACTCATGGGCGGTGGCCCCCGTGGTGAGAACATCGTCAATGAGCAGCACGTCGCGTCCTGCGATGTGCGGCAGGGCGCGCGGACGGAGGCTGAAGGCACCACGGAGGTTCTTCAGGCGGTCGTCGCGGTCGAGACCGGCCTGCGAGACGGTGTAGCGGATGCGGCGCAGCGCATCGCGCCACGGCCAGCCGCTGAGGCGGGCGAGCGTGCGGGCGAGTTCCGCAGACTGGTTGTAGCGGCGCTCGCGGTGCTTGCGCGGGTGCAGCGGCACCGGCACCAGCAACCAGTCGGAGCCGGCGAGCCGCGCGTCGTTCAGCGCCGGCAGCATGAGCCGTGCGAGTGGCAGACGCATCGCAGCCGCGTGAGAGTATTTCAGCCGGTGGATGGCCTCGCGCACCGGCCCGCGGCTCAGCCAGCGGCAGACGGCAAAATCATAGGCCTGGCGCTTTCCCTGACAGTTGGGGCAGGTGAAATCCCCCGGAATATCTCCCGGAAAAGGTTCGGCGCATCCCTGGCAGAACGGCGGCTCAATGGGGCACAGGCTGTCCCCGCAGGAGGGGCAAAAATCACCCGGTTCCGCCTCCCGGGACATGCCGGCACGGCAAGCCGGGCAGCGCAGCGGCCACATCAGATCATGCGCGGCGAGGCTCCACCGTTTCCATCCCGGGAGTGTCACGGCCGGATTCGACATGTCAGGGCTATAGCGGCAGCACCGAGTTTGGCTACAAAACAGTTTGCCGGACTCCGGTTGCGCGTGACTGCCCGCATCCGGAATCGGGACTTTCCTTTTTCCCGGCTGCCTGCTACGCTCCTTTCCAACCTCCACCTTCGACCGCTGTCATGAAACGCCTCCTTCCCGCCCTCGCGGCACTTGTTCTCCTCCAGGCTTCGGCCCGGGCCGCCTATCTGATTTTCCCGGAAGGCGACAGCAAGCTCAAGGGCGACACGAAGAGTGCCCATGAAGCCTACAAAAAAGGCAACTTCGCCGAAGCCCTGCGCATGTTTAAAGCCGAAGCCGCCCGGGGCGACAAGGAGGCGCAGTTCGCCCTCGGGCGGATCTTTGAAGAGGGCCGGGCCGTGGAGCCCTCCGCAGCCATCGCCGAGGGCTGGTTCCTCAAAGCTGCGCAGCAGGGCCATCCCGCCGCACAGATGAGTCTCGGCATTCTTCTTCTCAATAGCCCGGGGCGCACCGCCGAAGGTGTGGATTGGATAACAAAGTCGGCAGACCTGGGATACCCCCGCGCCATGCTGGCCCTCGGCGGCATGGCTCTTTCCGGCACGGGCATGGTCAAGAATCCTGCGGAAGCCCGCCGCTGGTTCGAAAAGGCCGCCAGCAGCGGCGAGGCGGAAGCCTGCGATACTCTCGGCCAGTTCTACGAAACCGGCGAGGGGACGGACAAGAATCCTGCCAAAGCCGTGGAGATGTACGAAAATGCCGCCAAACGCGACTTCATCAAATCCATGCTGCGCCTCGCCGTGATCCATCTCAACGGCATGGGCGTGCCGAAAGACGGCGGCAAAGCCGTGGATTGGTTCACGCGCGCCGCGGAAAAAGGGAGTATCGAAGCCATGATGGCCCTCGGCACCCTGTATGAAACCGGCACCGGCGTGACCAAGAAAGCAGAGGACGCCGTGGCATGGTTCCGCAAAGCTGCGGAGACCGGTGACGCCGGCGGCTGCACCAAACTCGGCGATGCCTACGCCAACGGCGGGGGCGTGGCTCAGGACGACAAAATGGCCATGGAATGGTACAGCAAAGCCGCAGAAAAAGGCGGATCCGCCGCCATGTATGCCATCAGCGGCTTCCATGAGAAAGGCCGCGGCGTGGAAGCCAGTCCCAAAGAATCCGTCCGCTGGACGGTGCGCGCCGCTCTCACCGGACTGCCCCTCGCCCAGCGCGAAATGGGCAGCCGCTACCGCACCGGCAAGGACGTCAATAAAGATACGATCTCAGCCCAGTCATGGTTCACCCGGGCTGCCTACGGCGGCGATGCCGAATCCGCCCTCACGGTCGCCGATATGCTGATCTCCGGCGAAGGCGGCCTCCCGCCCGACTTCAAAACGGCCAAATCCATTCTCACCCGCGCCGCCGAACTCGGCATGGTCGAAGCCCAGCTCAAACTCGCCGAGTACTTCGAGAAAGGCCTCGACGGCCGGCCCGACCTCATCCGCGCCTACGCCCTCGCTCTCGCCACCGGCGACAACGAAAACGGCAAAAAAATGCGCACCGCCTTCGAAAAGAAAATGAGCAAAGAACAGATCGAGCAGGGAAAGAAGGAATACGACCGCCTCAAAGCCGCCCCGCCCGCTGAAAAGCCCGCCGGCAAACCGGCTGCCCCTGCTCCTGCGGACGATCAGAAGAAAGTGCCCTGAGTTTCCTCACCCTGCCAGAATCGCCGCGTCCCAGTCTTTCCACACGGGATCAAATCCACGGCTGCGCAACAACGCGGCGATTTCCGCAGGGCTGCGGTCGTCGGCGATGTCGAACTGGCCGGTGGCGTTGTCGCAGGAGGATTTTTCCGTTAGCTCGACGCGCCGCCCGCGGACGGTGAGGTGCAGGTCGTCGCGGCCCTGGCCGGTGTATCCGCCGGGCTCGGTGTGGCTGCCCGCACTCATGGTGGTGATGCCCAGCGGCAGGAGGGCGTCGCGCAGGGCGGCGGGCTCGCGGGTGCTGAGCACGATGCCAACCTGAGGAAAGCAGAGGCGGAACGCGCAGATCATCTGGACGAACGTGCGGTCGTCGAGAAACGTTCGCGGCTGGAATCCGCCGGCCGCCGGCCGCAGCCGCGGGAAGGCGACGGTGTAGCTGGCCTTCCACCACCGGGCCTGCATGTATTCAAGGTGCGCGGCGAGAGCGAGGGCTTCCGTTTTCCAGGCGGCCAGGCCGAACAGCGCGCCGAGCCCGATGCGACGAAAGCCGCCCCCGCAGCCGCGCTCGGGGCACTCGAGCCGCCAGTCGAAGTCGCGCTTGGGCCCGGCGGTGTGATACTCGGCGTAGGCGGCCCGGTCGTAGGTTTCCTGATAGACGACAAGGCCCTCGGAACCGGCGTCCACCATGCGGCGGTATTCGTTGGTTTCCATCGGTCCCACTTCGATCGCGAGCGTGGGCACTTTTTCGCGGAGGGCGTTGAGGCATTCCTCAAGGTAGCCGTTGCTGACAAATTTTGGATGTTCGCCGGCGACGAGCAGGATATGCCGGAATCCCCCGGCGAGGAGGTGTTCCGCCTCGCGCACCACCTGGTCCACACTGAGCGTCACACGGTTGATCGCATTATCCCGCGAGAACCCGCAGTAGGCGCAGTTGTTCACGCATTCGTTGGAAAGATAGAGCGGTGCGAAGAGGCGCATCGTGTTCCCGAAGTTCATGCGCGTGAGCCGTGCAGCCTCTGCGGCCATGCCTTCCAGCTCCGCAGCGGTTTTCACGTCCAGCAACTGTTCCATACGACGGAGCAGCGAAGATTTCTCATGCGGCAGACGGTTAAAGGTTTCGACAAAGGACATGGCGGGAGGCGGGCGGAGAAGCTAACGCAGAAACGAGGACGCAGGAGGCCCGCGCAATGACGAAATCCGAGCGGCGAAATCCGCAGGAGGATCACGCGCGCTTCCCGTCGGCGGCGAAGATGGTGTGGGCGCAGCGTTTTGCCAGAGCGTAGGCTTTGGAGCTGATCACTTCGACGGTGAAGCCGGCCTGGGCGAGCCGCTTCGCAAATGCTTTGTCCGGGCTGGCGGACCAGAAGGTGACGCGGCCTCCGGGTTTGAGTGCACGGGTGATGGCGGCAAAGCCGGCGGCTTGATAGAGCCGGGCGTTGCCGTCCTGGACCATCGCGATCGGGCCGTTGTCCACATCAAGGAGAATGGCATCGAAATGCGCCGCCGGTGCCGCACTGATGAGTTGAAAGACATCCGCGACGGTGATGCGAACGCGGGGATCGTCGAGGAGCCGTCCATTCACTTCGCCGAGGAACTGGCGGTT
>JANNVM010000808.1:0-2803 GCA_031414455.1 Verrucomicrobiota bacterium | reverse complement strand
CGCGTCCGAACGCTGTCTCCGCGCCGAAGACGCGCGGGGCCGTCTGGATGATGCCGATGGAGGGAAACTTCTCCATGAGCCGAACCATATTGCCCAGCAGTGCGCCGCCCATGACACTGTCGGCGTCGAGCACGAGCATGTAACGATAACGCTTTCCCCAGCGGCGGCAGAAATCGGAGACGTTGCCGCTCTTGCGATTGATAGGCTTGCGGCGCTTGCGGTAAAAGATGCGGCCGAATCCGTCGAGCTGCCGGCACAGTTCCAGCCACGCGAGTTCCTCCTCGACCCATTTGTTGGGATTGTCCGAGTCACTGAGGACAAAGAAGTCAAAGTGTTCCAACTGCCCGCTGTCCTTGAGCGACTGATAAATGACGCGCAGGCCCTCGAAGACGCGGCTGACGTCTTCGTTGTATACCGGCATGATAATCGCCGTGCTGGCGGTGAGCGGTGCCGCCTTTTCCCCGTCGCTGAGCGAGTGCGCCAGATTCAGCGGATCGCGCGTCCGGCGTCCGGATACATAGAGCCCGATAACCGCCGTCCAAAACCCCACGCTGAGTTGATAGAACAGCGGCGCAAAAACGGCGAGCATGGCGATCTCGAGGGCATTGAGTCCCTCGCGGCTGAGCGAATCCGCGAGCAGCCAGATGCCGGCGACGAGCGTGAGGAAGACGAGCGTGAAGAACGTGGCGCGCCGCTTTTTGATGCGGCCCGTGGTGTAGAGCGGAATATTATTGGCCGGTGCGGTGCTCATGCGTTTGCTGCGAAGTATCGCCGCGGGATTCCCTCAGACCGCTCCGCTGGAGTGACTGCTGTGAAATGAATGCCGTTCCTGTCTCGCGCCATGCCGTGTGGCCGCGAAGTGTAGGCGCCGCTCCGGGCAGGCAAGTGGGGAATGCGAAATGACGAAGCCGGAAATCAGAAATCCGAAGGAAGCCCGTATGCCGGTGCCGTCGTTTCGCTGTCAGGCGGACACATCTTCGTTGAACCACAGTTTGATGAACTTCATGCCCTTCGCTTCATCGAAGCCCCGCTCAAGGAGCGGGTCGTCCGTGGTCGCGAAGACCGGCTTGATGTGAATCTCGAATCCCGTGTCCAGCTTGACTACTGACGCCGACTGCTTCTTCACCTTCTTCACGTCCTTTGGAGAAATCTCGAACTTCGCCTGGAGCGCCTCACCGTGCTCCTCTTCGATCCTGCTGCGCTCGGCGGCAAAGTGGGCCACCGCATCCGGCGTCTTGAGCACCTGCTTCTCGAAATCCTCGAGATCGAAATTCTCGCGGTCGTCGAACCACTCAAACACCTCGCGGGCCGCGCGGCCCGCTTCCTCGGGCGGCGCGGTGGGCGGCATCTTCTGCTTCACCGCCGCCACGGCGAGTTCCGCATAGGTGTTCGTCAGAAAGGCGGAATCCGGCACGGCCTGGAGGCCGAGGAATTCCCGCACCCAGAAACGCGACTCGCCGCCGCTGCGGTCAAACGTCAGGACATAACAGCCTTTGTTGGCCCAGTGATTGATGATGAGGCAGCCCTTGTCTATTTTGTCAGGGTTGATCCCCTGTTCTGTGTGCAGCCGCAGATCGCCGTCCTCTGCCGAGATGCTCAGGAACGGCACCACACTTTCTGATTTCAGAATGCAGAGCGCGTTTGTCATCTCCCCCTCCACTTCGATGTCATCCATGAGCGAGATGCAGAGGTCGCCGGACTTGATGTTCGGGTGGTTCGATTTGGAATAGAGCCGGCGGGCGATGTCGCAGCCGTGCTGGAGCAACTTCCCCGGGGCGGCAAAGATACCCGTGGCCAGCAAATGCATCTCATGTTTCTCCAGCGACGAATGATGCTGAAAGCGGTGCGCCACGAGGTTGCGGAACGGCTTGAGAAAAAGCGCCGTGAGCAGCTCCCGGTCGTCTTCATCCACGCGGAAGACCTCTTTCGAGGTCGTGAGCGGCTCCTCGCGCTGGGGATTGCCGACTTTGGCAAGCACGAGGTTGGTGACGGTGGCGGAATTGAAGCTGATTTTGACAGACATGGGGGCGGCGACAGTAGGAAGCCCCGGCGCAGCGCAAGCTCAGAGAACAGCAATGGATGTTACTTTGACGAACCGGAAGCTGGCGGGTAAACTCCCGACATGACCATACCATCATCTTTTCGCCCCTCCGGGCTGGGGCAAAGTCTGGCCGCCGCCGCCGCGCTGCTCACTGCCCCACATTCCCCGGCGGCTCTGAATGTCACGCCGTCCACCGTCAGCAACAGCTTCCACGGCACGATGGATCTTGCCATTACCGGGCTCAATGCAGCCGGGCAGACGGTCGTCATCGAGAAATACTTCGACAGTGACGACAGCGGCGCGATTACCGCGAGCGACCTGCTCGTCCAGCGGATCAAAGTTTCGGATGGTCAGGTGAACACCATCGGAGGACAGCGGAATCTCAATGTGCCCGGCGACGAGGATGGCAGCGCCAACAGCGCCATCCTGACACGTCTGCGCACGACGACGGCATTCACCGCGGACCGGCTGGCAGGGCGATTCATCTTCCGCGTTGCACCGGATGGTGCGGGCTTCACTCCCTTCACCGCCAGCCTAACGGTAACTCAGGCGGACCACGGCGGCAGCGGTATCAGTGGCCGGGTTATGGGTTCCGGCACACCGCAGGCGCGGGCCACGGTGCTCTTCTCCTCGGGACCTCCGGACGACTTCGATGTCGCCGCCATCGCCATGACGGATGCGGCAGGGAATTACTCACTCAAACTGCCGGCGGGCACCTACCGGCCGGTGCCGTCGAAAGGCGGTTTCGTTTTTGGCCTGACG
>JANNVM010000807.1:0-6066 GCA_031414455.1 Verrucomicrobiota bacterium | reverse complement strand
GGGGTTTTATTCTTTATTTAATTATCAGCAGGACCTGGTGACTGTAAATTGTTGCTACTGGGGGGTGCGGCTGCAGCCGCCCGCGACTCTGGGAGGCGGGAAGTTTGGAACGTCGCTCGCGGAGGGGAATGGATGGCTGGCGGTGGGTGTGCCCGAGACGGGAAACCCGTCCGATGACCTGCGGGGCAAGGTTGATATTTTCGATCCGGCGACCGGTGCATGGCAGGTGCGTCTGAATGCGCCTCCCCACTCGGCGAGAACCGATCGCAGCTTTGGCGGACTGATGAGTGGAGATGGTGACACCCTCGCGGTGCTGCAGTCGGCGTTCGAAACGCAGAATGTGCGGGTGGAAATCTTCACGCGGGCGGCGAATGGAACCTGGTCGGTGACGGCTGCGATTTCCTCGCCTAACACGAGTTCGAATTTGAATTTCGGGCACTCGCTTTCATTGTCAGGAACGGTGCTGCTGATCGGAACTCCGACGCGAAGCAGCGAGACGGCGGGCCGAATCTATGTGTTCGAACAGGCGGTAAACCGGACGTGGAGCCAGACCTCGCGGTTCGATCCGGTTGTGACCGGGGACGGGATCTATATCACCAAGGCGGCGGTGAAAGGAAACCGGGCGGCGGTGCACTTTTTCCGCTCCGGCGCGACGTCACCGCTGGTGGAACTGTATCAGCGGGAATCGGATGCGACGTGGGCGCGACTGGGGACGACACTTCAAACGGCACCGGCGGATGTGGCGACTGGCCCGGTGAGCACGATCGCGATTTCCGATGGTTACGTAATGCAGGCGGGTCGCCCGGATTCGCCGACGATCCGATTTTACCTGCACAATACGGATGCCAATACGGCACCGTTATTTTCGAGCGCGCCGGTGCTGTTCGGTGAAGGAGAGAGGGCGTATCGGTATGATGTGGCGGCCACGGATGGAAATGCGGGCGATACGGTTACCCTAACGGCAGGAACGCTGCCCGCGTGGCTAACATTTGTGCCGGGGGCGGCGGGGACGGGGACGCTGGCGGGAACGCCGCCGGCGGGATTCACGGGGGATGTATCGATTGCGCTGACGGCGACGGATTCGAAGAGTGCTTCGACGCTGCAGTCGTTTCTACTGAAAATCGTGGTGCAGGGACAACTGCCGGTGATTGCTTCGCTTTCGCCGGATACGACGGTGGATGATCATGCGCCGCTGGAACTGACGGTGACGCTGGAGGGAACGGGGACGGCAACCTATCAATGGTTTGTGAATGGCATCCTGCTGGCGAGGCAAACGTCGGCGAGGCTGTTTATCGAGCATGCGCAGAGTTCGGATGCGGGCCGATATACAGTTAGGATGACGCGGGGATTGGCGGTGGTGGAGTCCGCGGCGGTGCAAGTGACGGTGAATCAGGTGCCGGACCGGTTTGGCGGCGACTGGACGACGCTGGGAGTGACGCCATCGCACAGCGGGCGCTATCCGGCGACCCTGGGATCACATGTCTTCGTTCCCAAATGGACCAACGCAGCGCCCGCGGCCAACACGGTGGCCAACCAAGTGGCGGCAGCAGGGGGAATGGCTTTCATCAGTTTCAGCATCGACCGGACTTCCGCGCCGACGCTGCGGTGTTTGGATTTGAAGACCGGGGCGCAGGTGTGGACGCGTTCGCTGCCGATCAGCACTTCCTTGAGTCCGCCAAGTTTTCATCGCGGTGTGATTTATCTCCAACGGGCCAAGGGCGGGACGGATTCTCCGGATATTCGCGCGTTTGACGCAGCGACCGGGGCGCCGCGCTGGACGGCCAATTATCAGGATCAGTATGCGCAGCCGTGGGCCCCGGCGGTTTCGGACAGTGGAGTGTTCACGATGGGTGGCGAGCACGGGGGCATTTACCGTCACAGCCTAACAGGTTCCCAGGCGTGGTTCACCACGGCACCCCAGCGGGACGAGTGGACGCCGGTGATTCATAATGATCGAGTGTATGTCTGGACGGGCGGCCTTTTCGAAGAAGTGAGCAAAGCGGATGGTCTCCGTCTTTGGACGGCGACGATGCCATGGACTGAGTGGGAGATTTACGCCGTACGGACAGTGCCGGCCGCGGAGGGAAATCTGGCCGCGGTGCTGGATAAGGCGACGGTGCGAACAGTGGACCTGGATACTCATTTGGTCCGGATGAGCCGGAGCGGAAATTTTAACGGCTCTCCGGCACTAGCGGACGGGCTGGTGTATGCGATCACGCCGGGGGCGGTTAAAGTTTATCGCGCGACCGATGGCACGGAATTGCCAGGTTATGCCACGCTGGGCACTGGCGGTGAGTCGCGGACGGGCGTTCATCAACCGGTGGTGCTGGATGATCTCGTGCTGGTGAGTTCGGCAAACGAGACGTGGGTTTTCGACCGCGCGACGCGCGCGCTGAAGCAACGGCTCGCGGCGGGTGGTCCGCTTACGTATGCGGACGGCTTGCTCATGGCGGCAGGAAGCGACGGCGTGGTGCGGGCGTTTGCGGTGAATCAGTCGCCGGTGGTGACTCCGCCTGCACAACCGCTGGTGTGGACGGAGGATGTTCCGGGGACGGAATGGACGGTGCCGGTGAGTGATGCGGATGGCGATGCGCTAACAGTCAGTGTTGTGGGAGCGCCGGTGTGGATGTCGGTGAGCGGTGTAGCGAACAGTGTGGTCACGCTTTCCGGCACGCCGATGCTGTCGTCTCAGGGGGGTGATTTTACACTAACACTCCGGATCAGCGATGGTGTTTCTCCTGTCACGGAGCGGAGTATTCCGTTTCGTGTCATCGCGGTGAACGATATGCCGGGCTTTGAGCCTCCGGCGGATGTGGTGGTGGACGAAGACACGGCGGTGCTGCCGGTGAATCTGCGGGGAATTTTCTCCGATGAAGAGGACGGGGCGGCGGGACTTCAATACACGGTGGAGACACCTCCGGTCGGTGCGTTTTCGCAATTCACTTTCGAGACCGCCACGGGCGTATTAAGCGTGACGCTGAGTCCGGATTTTAACGGTACGGTGCCGCTGGTTTTCAGGGCGCGGGATTCGGGCGCACTGGAAGCGGTGGCCCCTTTCCGTCTCGTGGTCCGTCCCGTTGCGGACGCCCCGAGGGTGGTACCCTCACCACCGGCTCCCGTGGTGCCGGTGGACGGCAGCCCGGTGATGGTGGGCGTGGCCGCTCTTTTCAGCGATCCCGATGCTGGTGACGTCATGCGTTATTCCATCGTGGCCAATGATTCGCCCGCTCTTTTTTCCACGGCGGAGATCGATCCTATGACGGGAGGGCTGCGACTGGTCTGGGCGGCCTACGTGTGGGGTGCGGCCACTCTCACCCTGCGGAGCACAGATGCCGGCGGCCTCTTCGCCGACACCGCGCTAACCGTTGCACTGCCGCCGCCTCCGGAGCCCCGGGTGACTCTCGCGGGGGCCACGCGGACCAACCGACAGACGGGTCTCGTGGAGCAGACAGTTGTGATCAGCAATACCGGCCCGAGGGCCTTGGGCGGCTTTAACCTTTGGGTGGACGCGGGTCCGGGAGCAGCGCTGCACAACGGAGCGGCGGGCGAAACGGCTTCGGCCGGTGCCCCGGCTGCATGGTATTTGCCTTATAACATCCCGCTGAATGCCGGTGCTGAGATTACCATTGTCATGGAGTTTTACTCAGCCACTCGCACCGCTCTGCCGGAGGTGCGCGGAGCGGTGCCGGTGAACGGAAGCGTGCCTGAGATCATTGCCGGCAACAGCGGCGGACACTTTTCTGTAACCCGAATCCTCCCGGTGCCGGAGGGTATGCTCCTGGAATTCCTGACGGTGCCCGGCTCGCTCTATCAAACAGAGTTCTCTGCGGATGGTCTCTCTTGGAAAGTCAGTCCCATCCCGGTCCGCGCCGGCGGCACCGCTGTACAATGGATCGACCGCGGACCGCCTTTTACGCCCTCCAGGCCATCCAGTGAATCGATGCGTCTTTACCGTGTTAGAAAGCTGTGACCGGACAACCGCGTCATGGGCTTCGCCTGGCTTTTTCAGCGTACTTCATGGATGTGATTACGGTGCAATCTCCCGCACCCTGTAGAGCCGGGTTCCATCCAGACTTGGATGCCTGTGGGTTCGGGGCAGGCCACGGTCGATCCATTGGGTCCGGTTCGACGCGGCGCGGATCAGCGGGAAGCTGGACTGCCAGGATTCGCCGTCAGAGGAATACTCGACTTCATAACGCCGGCCAGGGGTGCTGGTGAACTCCAGCAGCATTTCGCCCCCGGTGCGTCGAGTCAGGTTTTCAATATCCAGATCTGCCGTGCCGGTGGTCACGGTGAGGTCCGGTGGTTGCAGAATCACTTCGGTGGATAACTGCGGGCTGATCTCAGCCGGGGCACGGTTGGGCGAGTAGTATTCGATGACAATGTCCTGTGCAGAATGCGGCGACATGCCCTGACGGATATAAACCACGACCGAACCATCGGCGCGCGTTTCGCTGGCGTTGTTGACCTCCACTCCCGCCGGCAGGCCGCGGATGATCAAATTGTAAGCCGGCACCGTGGCCGTGGTGTCGTTGGTGAGGTGAATCGTCTGCTCGCGCAGGCCGGTCTGGCGGTTGAGTGTCGTCGTCGTGCTGACCACGTTGCTGACAGGATCAGGGATAAAGACTTCGCCGGTGATGGGGAAGTCGAAAGCCGTCTCGTCCAGGTCATCGCTCGCGATCACCACACTTCCCGCATGAGTGCCGACCGTCAAAGTTGCCAGGCTGATCTGGAAGGTTACCGACTGAGCGAGGCCGACTGTCAGCGGCAGCGGCGGCACATTCAGTGCAGTATAGCCCGGCGGAACCGTCACGTTGCTGACGAGCAACTCTGCAGTCCCTGTGTTGGCGATCGTGATATTGCGCGTCCCTTGGGTGCCTTGGGTGTTCCTGCCAAAGTTCAGTGCTGTGGTCTGACCATCCGTAAGTTCCGGTCCTGACGGCGCTCCGTCATGGACAGCGATATCCGGTGCGGCGATTGTGAGGTTTTCCGAGACCGCAGTGGCCGCAGGATTCCCGGCCTCGTCCAAATATTCGAGAGCGACCGCATAAACACCGGGTGGAATGTCAGCCCCGCCCGCGATTTCCGCAATCATGGGCGACAGCGAGGGGAGTTTGGGATCAAGGCTGAACCGGTGCGGCCCATCGGTCTCAAGGAAACCCGCGAGGCGGAGAGTCCGCGAGGACGCGCCCGTGAAGATGAGTTTGAGAGTGCCGGGCGACGCCACTTCGGGCAGGGTAAAGCAAATCGGAATCAGACCGCGGATGACTGAATTGGCCCCAGGTTCGGACAATGCCGGCGGAGTGGTAACCGAGTCAATCACACCCCGGACAATCCGGTGATTTCCCTCATCGGTGACATAAACAACCCCGGCGTTGCTGACCGCCACGGCGGCGGGAGTCGCGAACCTTGCCCACCGGCCCGGCCCGTCGCCGGTCATGGACGCCGACTCCAAACCTCCGACGGTGCTGACAACCCCGGCACTGCTCACCCGATGAATGGTATGGGCAACCATGGATGCGACAAAAACAGCTCCCCGGGAGTCCACAGCAACGCCTCGCGGTGTGATGAATCCGTTGAACGGCGAACCGTCTTCCAGCGTGCCGGCGCCACTCCCGGCGAAGTTGGTTACGACGCCGGAACTGGTGATTTTGCGGATGGTTCCGTTTCCACTGTCAGCGACGAACAGATTTCCGTTCCCGTCCTCGGCCACCGCCGACGGGCTGGAGAAGCGCGCGACGCTGCCGGTTCAGTTAGTGTTTCCATAAGTGTTAGCCATGCCCGCGAAGGTGCTGACAACGCCAGCCGCGGTGATTCTGCGAATCTGGTGGGTCCCGCTGTCGGCCACATAGAGAATGCCGTTGCGGTCAACCGCGAGGCCACGCGGATACCGGAAGCGAGCTGCCGTCCCGGTTCCATTCGCGGTGCCCTGGATGCCGGCACCTCCGGCTAGTGTGGTCACCACACCTGCCGCCGTGATTTTGCGAATCGTGTGATTGGTGGTATCGGCGACATAAGCCGTGCCGGTCCCGTCGACCGTGAAGGCGCCACCCTCGAGCACGAGCG
>JANNVM010000806.1:0-5896 GCA_031414455.1 Verrucomicrobiota bacterium | reverse complement strand
TTCAGATACTATGCGCAAAATCAATAATTACCCGAAACTCCCACCACCTATATGCAGCATCCCACCCGCACCACTGCCGATCCCCACGGACTTCGCTGCCGACTCGTGCGATTCATTACCGGATTGGCAGTATTGGCCGGATTTTTCAGCGGCGCTAAAGCGGCACCGCAATCCGTTGAGATGACGCAAGCACAACTGGAGCAGCAACTCACCGATGAATCCGGTGCCCTGCACACCTTCATCCGCACCCTTGAGCAGTCTATCCAATCCGGCAATCTGCAGGCAGTTGAAGCGGCGGTGGATCAGGACGCTATTCTCACGCGGGCAACTCAGCGTCTTGATTTCCCGGGAGACAACACCGTTCGCGATCTCTTTTTCGACAGCACAAAACGCGCATGGGCTGATCGCGGTGTCACCACCGACTACCGAAACTCGAAATTCCGATTCCTCCGGACCCGGACACTGAAAGGCCGCGCCGGACTGCTCTTCCGCTCGTCCAACCGTGAAGGCGGCATCAACTACGCTCTCTTCACTCTCTTTGAGACCGAACCGGGCCAATACCGAATCGCGGACATATTCGTCGTCGGGCTCAATGAATTCCTCAGCGACACCCTCCACCGCACGTGGCTCAATATTGCCGCCGGCTTCCTCGGTGAAGACGCCGCGCAGATTAAAGGCGTGAACGTCGAATACGTGTCCCATATCGGCGAGATTGCGAGCCTCAGCCGCCAGATCAACGCCGGTGAATACGGAGAAACCCTCAAGTCCGCCAAGACCCTTCCGGCATCGCTGCAGCGCGAGCGCACGATCCTTTTGATCCGCATGGACGCCGCCGAGCACGTTTCTCTCGCCGAGCGCAACGCCGTATATACCGATTGGCTCGCCGCCTATCCTGACGAAATGGAGCTTCCGCTCAAACTCGTGCATTTCTACTCCTCTCAGGCACGCTGGGACGACGCTGAGCGCGTCATGCGCGGGCTCATGAACCGTCTCGGCAGCGACGCCATGCTCAAGACCGAACTCGGAAGCATCATGTATCGCCGTGACCAGGCAAAAGCCCTCGTCGGCAAAGCCGGACTGTCGGCACGCTGAACGACTCCGGCGATTCATTGACGCGCCCCCCGGTCACGCCTACCGGGAGCCATGTCCCAGCGCCGCGCCCAGTTTTTCGCCAGCCTTGCCCGGCTCACCGGTGCCGGCCTGCCGGTGGGAAAAGCCGGTGATTTCCTGCGCGACCACACCAGCGACCGCGCCACACAACAGGCCATCACCGCACTGCAGGATGGACTCAACAGGGGCGGCAGCATCGCCGGCGCCCTGCGTCCCGCCCTGACAGAACTCGAATACCGCATGGTCGGAGCCGCCGAGAGCGGCGGACGCCTCAGCGACGGCTTCGCGCACCTTGAGAAATACTACACGCTGCTCGCCGCAGCGCGAAAAAAAATGCGCCGCGCGGCGATGTATCCGCTCCTTGTGCTGAATGTCGCCGCACTCACCACCGGCGTAGTGACGCACATGGCAGGGCGGCCGCCACTTCCCGCAGTCGCCATATCGCTGGGAATCCTGTGGGTCATTCTGCTAACTCTGTACTTCCTCACGCGCCTTGTCGTCGCCGCCGCCGCGAAAAACAAAGCCGCCGATACCCTCCTGCGCACCATCCCGATTGTTCGCCATGTCTGGAATAACCTTGCCCTCACCCGCTGGAGCGCCGTCATGCACTTTCACATCATCTCGGGGCAGAAATTTTCCACCGCGCTGGAATCCGCGGCCGGTGCCGGCGGCAGCGCCACTCTCGCCGAATCCACGCTGCGCCTCGCCCGCGCCGCCGCCGCCGGCCAATCCATCGCCGATGCCATGCAGCACGAGCGCGTCTTCCCGCCATTCTTCACCCTCGGTTTTGCCACCGCAGAGGTCACGGGCACTCTCGATCACGAAACCGCCGCGCAAACCCGTAGCTGCATGGAGGACGCCTCCACCGCGATGGACGCCCTCACCGAATGGCTGCCGCGGCTTCTCTACCTTGCCGCCGTCGTTTACGGTGTATGGCAGGTCTTCCGCCTCGCGGGGGGCATCGGTGCCCAGTACCAGCGCGCCCTCGACGGATTCTGAAGTTCCGTTAGAATTTCAGCGTCTCCCCAAATATGTGCCGCGCGGCCTCAGCGACATCTTTGTCGCCGCGACCTGACAGGTTCACGATGATGATCCGGTCTTTCGCCATCGCCGGCGCAACTTTCTTCGCTTCGGCCAGCGCGTGCGATGTTTCCAAAGCCGGGATGATGCCTTCGATGCGCGCCAATGTCTGGAAAGCGTCCAGCGCCTCGGCGTCGGTGGCGTAGGTGTAGTGGATGCGGCCCTTTTCTTTATAATAGGCGTGCTCGGGTCCGACGGCGGCGTAGTCGAGGCCGGCGCTGACGCTGTGGGTGAGTTGAATCTGACCGTCGCGGTCGGCGAGGAGCATGGTCTTGGTGCCCTGAAGGACGCCGAGTTTACCGCCCTGGAAGCGCGCGGCGTGTTTGCCTTCAGTGATGCCTTCGCCACCGGCTTCGACCCCGGTCATTTTGACCGGCTTGTCGTCAAGGAAAGCGTGGAAGAGGCCGATGGCGTTGCTGCCGCCGCCGACGCAGGCAATGAGGTGATCCGGCAGGCGGCCTTCCCGTTCGAGAATCTGCGCGCGGGCCTCGAGACCGATGACGCGGTGGAAGTCGCGCACGATCATGGGGAACGGGTGGCTGCCGAGCGCGCTGCCTAATATATAGTGGGTAGTGCGGACGTTGGTGACCCAGTCGCGCATGGCCTCATTCACCGCCTCTTTTAAAGTGGCCTGGCCGGCCGTGACGGCGCGGACTTCGGCACCGAGGAATCTCATGCGCGCCACGTTCAAAGCCTGACGGCGCATATCCTCGACACCCATGTAGATGACGCATTCGCAGCCAAAGCGCGCGGCGACAGTGGCCGTGGCCACGCCGTGCTGGCCGGCCCCGGTCTCGGCGATGATGCGCTTCTTGCCCAGCCTAACGGCGAGGAGAATCTGACCCAGCGCATTGTTGATCTTATGCGCGCCGGTGTGAAGGAGGTCTTCGCGTTTCAGATAGATGCGCGCGCCGCCGAGGATTTCACTCCAGCGCTCGGCGTGGTAGAGCGGCGTGGGGCGGCCCACGTAATCTTTGAGCAGGCGGTTCAGTTCGGCGTGGAAGGCAGGGTCGGCTTTGGCTCGCTCGTATTCCGCGGTGAGTTCGCGCAGGGCATACATGAGTGTCTCGGGTACGAACATACCGCCGTACTGGCCGAAGTGGCCGTGGGCATCAGGCAGTGTGTCAGGAGCGGGGAGCGTCTCAATCATAGAACGTGAGCGTGGCACCGCAGCAGACCGCGGAAAGCGGAAATTCCGGCCACTTCGACTGTTCCGCAAACCGAAGAACGCTAATTCCCTCCTGGAGTTTCACGCCCGCCTGACTACCGGCATTTCACCATGCCGGCTCTCCCGCTTCCCGACTCATCGTCTTCGCCGCGGTTCCTGCTCGGAATTGAGGGCGGGGCCACCCGCACCAGCGTGCTCGTGACGGACACAGCCTGCCAGGAACTCCTCCAATTCACTGACGCCGCGGCCAATCAACGCCTCATGACCGACCGCGAACTCTCAGAGCTTTTTCGCGGCATCGCCGCGAAAGTGAGCGCTTCCTCACCGGACATCGCCGCCATCTGCATCGGCCTCGCCGGCACGCGGACCGATGCCCACCGTGAACGCATTCGCCGCCTCGCCGCACGCGTCTGGCCGGGTGTGCCGTGCGTGGCCACCAATGATCTCGAAACAGCCCTCGCCGCCGAACCTGTCAGGAAAGAAACCTCCGCCCGCATTCTGGTGCTCAGCGGTACCGGCTCCTGCTGTTTTGGCAGGACCGCTGATGGCCTGACAGCCAAAAGCGGCGGCCGTGGTCACCTGCTCGGCGATCGCGGCAGCGCCACCGACATCGGCCAGCGCGGCCTGCGCGCCCTCATGGCCGACTACGATCACAACGGACGCTGGCCCGCGCTGGGTGCCGCCGTGCTGGATACACTGGCGCTTAACGAACCCGAAGACCTTGATGCATGGGCCATTGAGGCGGGGAAGAAGGAGATCGCCAGTGTCGCCGTCGCCGTCTTTCATGCCGCCGCCAAAGGCGACCGTCTCGCGGCACGTATTCTCCGCGAAGCTGCCGGCGCGCTCATTCTCGACGGCCTCACCTGCGCACGGCTCCTGACAAAACGCGGCGGACGGGTGCAGTTCATCTTCAACGGCAGCACGCTTTTGAAAAACCCGGGCTTTGCCGCAATCGTGCGTAAGGGTCTTCGTGCCGGCTGCCCCGGGGCTACTGTCACTTCCCTTTCCCGCAGCAGTGTGTGGGGAGCCGTGGAACTCGCGCGCTGTCTCGCCATAATTCCCGTCCCCGGGCCGGCGCGCCGCCTTAAGAAGCCTGACAATTCCCGGACTCCGGAGTCCGTGGACATTCCCGCGCTCGAACAGCTCGCCGCCTCACCCACCGAGCAGCGCAACCCGCGTTCTTCAAAACTCGATACCATGCCGCTGGCCGACGCCGTGGATCTTATGCTCAGCGAAGACGCCCGCGTGCCCCCTGCCCTCCTCGCCGAACGTGACGACATCGTCTGGACCGTGGAGAAAATCATCCGCGCCTTCAAAAACGACGGCCGGCTCTTCTACGTTGGTGCCGGTACCAGCGGCCGCCTCGGCGTGCTCGACGCCAGCGAATGCCCGCCTACGTTTCGCGTTCCCCGGGAACAGGTGCAGGGAATCATCGCCGGTGGTCAAACTGCCCTCTGGAGCGCAGCAGAAGGTGCAGAGGACGACGCCCGCGCCGGTGCCAGCGCCATCACACACCGCCAGGTCGGCAGGCATGATGTCGTCATCGGCATTGCCGCCAGCGGACGGACGCCGTTCGTCTGGGGCGCGCTCGCCGCGGCCAAAGCGGGTGGTGCGGTCACGGCGCTCATTACGTTCAATCCCGCGATGAACAAACTCCGCCAAAAGGTGGCCGACCGCATCATCGCGCCCGATGTCGGTCCGGAGGTCCTGACAGGCAGCACCCGCCTCAAGTGCGGAACCGCCACCAAGCTGCTCCTCAACATTTTCACCACCCTCGCCATGAGCCGCACCGGCAAGGTTCTCAGCAATCTCATGGTGGATCTCAACCCCTCCAACGTAAAACTCCGCGACCGTGCCGTGCGCATCGTCAGCGAACTGACGGGTGCCGACCCTGCGGCCTCACGCGCCGCGCTGGACGCGCACGAGTGGACAGTGAAGGCCACTGTGAGGGCACTCATGGAGCGGCGCTGAGCATTTCAGGCTTCCATCAGCGCCTCCATTCGCTTCACAGAAACAGGAACCGCCGTGCCGAGTTCCTGAGCAAAAATGCTGACGCGATATTCCTCGAGCAGCCAGCGGAAGGCTTCCGCGTTCTCCGCCGGCACGGTCTTCTCCCAACCGTTGAAAGCCCCGAGCAGTTTCGCCTTCTCCGAGTCTTTGGCAGGATGAGGCGCAGCCCTTTCCGCACGCATGAGGATGGCTTTCAGATAGCGGGAAAGATGAGGCAGCCGCGCGTGCGGTGTGCGGGCGAGGAAATCCGGTGGCACCAGACGCGCCGCGTCCTGATCCATACCGGCATAACGTTTCGGCGAGGTCAAAACTTTGTCGCGGAGATCAAGGATGGACTTCGCGTGCTCACGGATCTTTGAAATGAGCACGGGAAACTCCCGTCGTGCGTCGGTGATCATTTTTTCAAAACGCGCTGCGCTGAGCGGTGGATCGAGTCGCAGCGTGTGGTCCAGAATGTGAACGAAGGCTGACTGCTGCAGCGTCTCGCTTGTCAGTGAGGCCGGCGTGAGTTTTGCACTGACAGCCGTC